>NZ_JBANDC010000027.1:0-44716 GCF_038896935.1 Collimonas rhizosphaerae | reverse complement strand
CAGATCCTCAAGGCGCAGAACGAGGCGATCAAGGGCGGTGCTGCGCAGGAAGGCAGTTTCCCGGAACTGGCCCAACCGCATCTGGTGCTGGCCAGCCCTGCGGGGATTGAAACCACCACCGCGCAATCGACGCACATTGCCAGCGATGAGCATACGGCCATCACCACCGGCAAGAGCCTGTCCATTGCCAGCGGAGACAGTCTGTTTGCCAGCATCAAAAACACCTTCCGGCTGTTTGTGCAGAAGACGGGAATGAAGATGGTTGCCGCGGCTGGCGATATCGATGTGCAGACGCTTTCGGACAGTATCAACCTGCTGGCCAAACTCAATATTACGCAGACGGCCAACCGCATCACGATTTCAGCTAAAGAAGAGCTGGTGATCAATGGCGGCGGCAGTTACGTCAAATTCAACGCTGGCGGAATTGAAAAAGGCACCAACGGCAATTATGTTGCTCACGCCGCCTCGCACAGCTTGCCGGGGCCACAGTCCATGGGAGTCGATACGCGCGGTTTTCCTGCCGTCAAAGCGTACAACGAAACCTTCAACCTGCTCGATCCGAGCGGCAAGCCGATGAGCAACATCAAATATAGCGTTACCGGCGCTGACGATGCCGGCCATGAAGCTGCTACTACACTCAAGGGCGGTACGCCCAGGGTTCATACTGACGCGCCGGAGAAACTGAAGTTTTCATTGCATTGGGCCGAAATCTCGACCACTGAAGAGGCGAATCAAGGCGCATCCAACAATACACCGAAGGACAAAAATGGCTGATGGCACAACGATCGAGGCGATGACGAATGACAAACCGGATAGTTGCGTCGATGTCCATTGCGACTGTCCGGCCCTGTGGTCGATGGCGCAACAGTTTTGCTATACACGCCTCTCCAACAAGAAAAATAATGGCGCTTATCGGCTCATCAATCTTTATCCAGCCAGGTCGCGACGTATCGCCGCAACCTATGCTCGGATGTATCTGGAAACTGAAGAACATGGCGCCCCCGAAAAAAAGGGACGCTACTATTGGATGGCGTTAGGCGCTTTTGCCAGTAAAACCGTGGGCTGCACATTGGAAACTGTACAGCTTTCATACACTCGCATGGTCATGGGCAGTACCGTTCGAGAAGGGCTGGGCCAGGGCAATTTCTGGTTGTTTATGGATATCGCAGCATGGCACTGGTTCTATAGCGTCAGCCCGACATCGTTTGATCAATGCGCGGGTGAACGCGACACCGATACGTATGTCCAAAAAGTCAAAGACCAGGTCAAAAAAATGCCATGGGAAGCAAAGTCACTGCCGAAGATTGATCATTTAAAGATCAAACCGGAAGTCTTGGAAGGTTTTGCTTTGGTGAAGCAAATAGAGGCCATGCCGGACAGCAGCAAGAAACAAAAATTGCAGCTGCAACATTTAATGGCGATGGCTAATCACGAGCAGGGGAACATTCTGCAGAAACTGATCTACGATGAACCGGATTTTGCATGGTGGATAAAAATTCAAAGAGCCGACGACAAAGAGTTGCGGCAAACATCCGGTTATGCCACTAGAGCATTTGCCTTCGCTGCCAGCATATTCAGTCCTGGATTGGAGATTGCATTTACGAGTGAATGTGACACGGGCGTTCCCGAATTGAAGAACACCGCTCCCAAAGAAACAAAATTGGAAGAATACGACAGCCGCATGTTGTGGATTAAGTCGGTAGCAGATCAGTTTCACAGCCGAATGATTAAATTCAAGGCGCAGATGGAGGGCGAACTAGCCACCATGGCAGGATGGGTGGGCACCCACGATGGCGTCATCTATCCTGATGAGCGTCCGCCTCAATGAAGTTAAAAAAATTACTCCCTAAAAATTGGGTGCCTGGTGCATTGGCGGCATGGATCATTGTGCCAATCGTCATTGCGTTGTGGTTTATGTTTGGCAGCGACATCAAAGCCGGTGTGTTTAATTTATTGGAGAAAAAACCCATCATGTACAGTAACGTCATGGTTGAGATCGGCGAGTCTGGCAAGAGTTTTGCACAGAAATATCAAGGAATGGTCGACGTCAATGACCGTAATCCCGGATCTCATTTTTATAGAGTCAATTGGTCCGACGGCACACTAGGCACAGTTACCGTAAAAAATGGCTCCAGCAGCCTTGTTATTGATTCGGTTCTGTCCGCAATGGGCGATTCCGATGATACCTATCCTGCAGAGGGGATCTCGAGTTATTCCATCAGCATGGCACTACCGCCGCGGAATAACGTGCCGCATGACGACGCACGTCTCAAATTCTACTCCCTGCTTCAGCACATTCAGGAAGCCGGCTGGAAGCGGTGGATAGACCCTGGCATGCCGCGTCTAAACGGTGCGGATGCGCTACGCTATCAGATGAGCGAGATCGAAAACGGAGCCGGCTTGATGTCATTGGATCCGAGTTACGTGCCTTCATTGGATATCTGGATGAAGATCAAGGATATGACGGGGTGGCAATTTTATCTGAACGGGGTGTACATGAATGTGCAGCTCATGCGGGATAAAAAAAGGTTGGATCCTAACCTGCCGGGCGCTTATTTTCTTACCCTCGGACTCGAGAGCAAAGATAGTTTTGAACGCAGCGAGCAAACCTATGAAGACCGGCCGAAATGGAAAGAACTGTATCCGGCCGCCAGGAAAAAACAAGCAGAGGAACGCGTTAAGTCAGAAGAAAAGCTCCATGCCTTGGGGTACAAGATTGATACCGAGTATCGCAATCCAGATGAATAAAATATGATTACTTGCTGAATCTATGGGTATAGGAATATCCATAGATTCAGCAATTCATTTTATATGCCAGTGAGTAGTGTCGCCAGGTGTGCGGTCTACTATCATTCATACGGCGGCCCCTTGAGCTCAACGACATTCCCCTCCGGATCCGTGACATAAATCGACGGCCCTTCCCCTTCCGCTCCGTTTCTTGACGCAAGCTCGCCAGCCGCCACGCCATGGGCGGCAAGATGAGCGCGAATCGCCGCTTCATCGAAGGGTTCCACACGAAAACAGAAATGGTCGAGGTTGCGCCCTTCCTTGCCTGGCGCCGCGCCGCCCGCGCTGCCGAGTTTGCCGTCGACCGGAATCAGGTCGAGCATGGAGCTGCCGGCGCGCAGCTGGACCAGGCCGATGCCGTCCAGGCGGCGGTCAACGGTGCAGCCGAGCGCATCGCAGTAAAAGCGCAGCATCTGGTCGAGGTCGGCCACGCGCAATACGAGGTGGTCGATTTCACGGATGCGTATCATCTTGGCGCTCGCTCAAAAAGCTTTATTGTAGATCTGTGGGCGATTTCACGCAGCTGCCGGTTTGCGGAACACCACCAGCTTCGACACGAACAGCTGCAGCACCTCGCCGCGCTGGTTGCGGGTTTCGCTGCGCAGCTTGACCATGCCGCGGTCCGGGCGTGAGCGTGACGGCGTGATTTCCATGATTTCACTTTCCACGCGCAGGATATCGCCGGCGCGGGTCGGCTGCGGCCAGCTGATTTCGCCGCCGGCGCCGATGATGCCATCCTGCAGCGGCATGCCGCTGGTGACCAGCAGGCGCATGGTGATGGCGGCGGTATGCCAGCCGCTGGCTGCCAGGCCGCCGAACAGCGTGTTCTTGGCGGCGGCGTCGCTCAGGTGGAAAGGCTGGGGGTCGAACTGGCGGGCGAACGCCAGGATCTGCTGTTCATCCAGCGCATGCTCGGCGCTGCTGAAGCGGTCGCCGGCTTTCAGGTCGTCCAGGTAGAGCCTGGGCTGCGGATTGGCGTTGTATTCGTTCATTGCGGATTCCTCTTGCTGTGATCAAGGCTTGCCGTCCTCAAGCGTCGGAGGCAGGCAAGTAATTGTTGTTTGAATGTGTGCTACCGTACAGATGCAATCTTACATCCCGCCTAGAGTGACACCATGATTGCGGATAATGATGCGCCGCAGCTTGGATGCCGCGGCGTCGCCTTCGTTGCGGCCGATTCAACCAGGGATACCGTCAGGAGCTGGGAGGTCATGGAAGCTCAGTCAAAAATGCGGTTCATGCAGATGTCTTGCAACGCAATATACAATTCATAACGTTGTCCAATTATTATTTTTGATGGAGAAAAAAATGCAAAAAAAATCCTCATTCCCTTCAAAGGGCTTGGCAGCCGTTGCCGTCGCAATGGCCAGCCTGACATTCGCCGGCTGCACCACTACCATGCCGGGCAAGGACGCCAGTTCGCAAACCAGCCGCAACGACGTCAATGCCGGAGTGGACGCCACTTTATCCAAACTGTATCAGACCGCGCCTGCTTCGCGTGACCTGGTAGCGCGCGCCAAGGGCGTGCTGGTGTTCCCTGCGGTGCTGCAAGCCAGCTTCGTGATCGGCGGCGAATACGGCAAGGGCGCATTGCGCGTAGGCGGCCGCACTGATGGTTATTACAGCACCACAGCCGGTTCCATCGGCTTCCAGGCCGGGGCGCAATCGAAAGCCATCGTGCTGCTGTTCATGACGCAGGACGCGCTCGATAAATTCCGCAACAGCAACGGCTGGACCGTCGGCGCCGATGCTACCGTCGCGCTGGCTAACATCGGCGCCAACGGCAGCATCGACACCAATACCGCGCAACAGCCGATCATCGGCTTCGTGACTACCAACGGCGGCCTGATCGCGGGCGTCTCGCTGCAAGGCGCCAAGATCGCCAAGATCTCGCTTTAATTCCCGCCTCTAACCTGGTTTGATACGGCATCTTCGGATGCCGTTTTTTTATCCCTTCACTGCGTCCGTACCGGATCGGCTAATCGCCCAGCAGTTCGGCGACCGGATGCATGCGGTCGACATGCTTGGCGATGACCTTGACGATGACGATGATCGGAATGCCCAGCAGCATTCCCCATACACCCCACAGCCAGCCCCAGAACAGCAGCCCGATGAACACCGCCGCCGCATTCATCTTGGCGATGCGGCCGATCATCCAGGTCGTCACGAACGTGCCGATCAGGGTCGCAATGGCCAGTGTCGTGGCTGACACCAGCAGCAGCATCGAGAACGATTCGAACTGCATGAATGCGGTCAGGCCGGTAGCGACAGCGATCAGGAGCGGACCGAAGTACGGGATGACATGCAGGAAACCGCCCGCAACAGCCCAGGCGCCGGCGTTTTCAAGTCCAATCAGGCGAAACGCGATCCACATCAAGACCGCCAGCAAGCCATTCGTCACCAGCAGCATGAACATGTAACTCTGGATCGACGTATTGATGTCGAACAGGATGTTGACGGCGATCTTCTTGTTGGAAAGCGACGGCCCGGTCAGCTTCACCAGCTTGCGCTTGAAGGTATCGCCCGACAACAGGAGAAAAAACACCAGGAAGATCACCATCACCACCTGGCCCAGGAACAGCATGGCGCCCATCGAACTGGTCCATAGCCATTCGCCCAGCTGAAACGATGGTGGTGCGGGACTGGCTTGCCGTTTGGGATCCGGTTTTACGCCGGCAGCCTGGCCGGCGGCGGTCTGGATTTCGTTTGCCGCCGCCTGCATTTTCTGGATGGTGCTGGCCTGGCCTTGCGTCCTGGCCTGGATGCTGGCCATGGAGCGCGCCAGCTGATGGGCGGCGGTCGGCAAGCGCTCGACGATCGACTGGAACTCGCCGCGCAAAGAGTAGGCAACCTGCGCCAGGCCAAGCAGCAAGGCCGCCATCACGATGCAGGTGCCGACCAGGCGCGGGATGCGGATGCGTTCCAGCGACGCCACCAGCGGATTCAGGGTGTAGGCGATGAAAATGCCGAATACCAGCGGGATCAGGAAACTCTGCGCCCATTGCAGCGCAAACACCAGCGCCAGGACGGTAAGTACCCTCAGGCACAGGTTACGTACATTGGTGGAACCGGTAGCGGAAAGCGGCGCCAGCGGCCCGGTCATCGGCGCATCCGCCGTCGTACTTGTTTCAGGAGCGGCGGCCGGGCTCGCGTCGGCGGGCATGATAGGTGGTTTCATGGGATATTTTCTGGCGCAGCTCTTCAAGGCAAGCCGATAAAAGCAGATTACCTGCCGGGACTGGAATGTTAAGTACGTCACCGTACAAAGCCCGCATTATTTTCTTCCGGGAGGAGCGAAACCGTGGCCCCATGCGTGATCATGCCGGCCTTCATTGTGGTGGAAATGATCAGAAAGACAAGCAGGATTCCGGTCTTGCGGATGCAATTTCCCTGGCTATGGAAAAGAGGGTATTCTTGATTGTTAACGCAGCAAGAAACGCAGCAAGAAGCGCAGCAATAACCATACGAAAAACAGCCTGCGCCAGGCGCATCTGCGCGCAGTCCCGATCCCACATTTTGGAGTTTCCTGCATGACCGAACCATCCGCGCCGAGCATCACCGGTTACCACGCGCACATCTACTTCGATGCCGGCACCCTGGCGCGGGCGCAAGCCTTGTGCGAAGAGGCGGCGCGGCGGTTTGCGCTGGCCATGGGCCGGGTCCATCAGCGCCCTGTCGGGCCGCATCCGGACTGGAGCTGCCAGCTGGCTTTCGATGCGCCGCTGTTTGGCGAAGTGATCCCATGGCTGGCCTTGCATCGCGCCGGCCTGGTGGTGTTCGTCCATCCGCTCACCGGCGACGACCTGCGCGACCATCGCGACCATGCGATCTGGATGGGCGCGGTGCGGCCATTGAAACTGTCGATATTTTCCGGGGAGCCTGAAGCGGCTTACGAGCAATGAAGAGCGGCCCTATGAGTGATAGCTTGCAGCAATACGTAGCGACGGCGCTGCTGGCCGCGCTGTTGATTCCCGGCATGAGCTCGGCGGCCGGGCGAGCCACCATGATTGCTCCTGATCGCGCCGACAAGCCGGGTTTCCTGGTGGTCATCGACGAACCCGGATATTACCGGCTGTCAGGCAACCTGAAAGTACCTGACGCCAACACCACCGCAATCGAGATCAACGCCGACAACGTGACGCTGGACCTCAACGGCCACGCCATCCAGGGACCGGTTCGCTGCCAGCAATTGCCGGCGCCGTGCTGGCCGGGCGGCAGCGGAAATGGCGTGCATGCGGTCAACCGCAGCGGCATCTCGGTCAGGAACGGCATCATCCAGGGCATGGGAAATTACGGCGTCTACCTGGAAACCAATGCGGCCAGCATCGACCGGATAGTGATGGCCAGGAACGGCCATGGCGGCGCGGTGCTGTTCGGCGGTTCGATCAGCAACAGCGTTGCCGAAGCGAATGGCGGCGACGGCATCTTCGGCGTCGATCTCAAGGTGCGCAACAGCATGATGCGCGGCAACCAGATGCTGGGACTGTCCGCATATGGCCATTCCACTTTCAGCAACAACCAGTTCAAGGGCAATAACGGCAACGCCGCGCAAACCAACCTGAAGCCGGCCGCCGCCGATCGCAATGTATGCAACGGAGCGGCCTGCCAGTAGATACTAACGGTCGACCCAGGCCATGCGTTCCTTGCTATAACGTTCCCCGGCCACCTGCTTCAAGGCGTCTTCCAGCAACGCGGTTTCGCTGGCGGACAGCATGACTTCGACCGCACCGGCGTTCTGCTCCAGGTAAGCGCGGCGCTTGGTGCCGGGAATCGGTACGATGTCGGCGCCCTGCTGCAGCACCCAGGCCAGCGCCACCTGGCTGCTGCTTGTCCCCTTCGCCGCGGCGATCTCGCCGACCACTTTTGCGGCCCGCATGTTGGCGTCGAAATTGTCGCCCTGCAGGCGTGGATCGCGATGGCGGAAATCGGATTCCGGATAACTCTCCGCGCGCTGCGCCGTGCCGCTCAGGAAGCCGCGGCCGAGCGGGCTGAACGGCACCAGGCCGATGCCGAGCTCGTGCAGGACTGGAAAAATATCGGCTTCCAGGTTGCGTTCCCATAGCGAGTATTCGCTTTGCAATGCGCTGATCGGATGCACCGCATGGGCTTTGCGGATATTCGCGGCGCCAGCCTCGGACAAGCCCAGGTAGCGCACCTTGCCTTCGCGCACCAGGTCAGCCATGACGCCGACCACGTCTTCAATCGGCACCGCCGGATCGACCCGGTGCTGGTACAGCAAATCGACGTAGTCGGTGCCGAGGCGGCGCAACGAACCTTCCACCGCGCGCCGTATATGGCTGAGCTCGCTGGTGATGCCGGTGGTGACGCCATTCTCAATCTTGAAGCCGAATTTGGTGGCCAGCACCACCTCATGCCGGCGGCTTTTGAAGACGCGTCCCAGCAGCGCTTCGTTTTCATAGGGGCCGTACTGCTCGGCGGTGTCGAAAAAATTGATGCCCAAGTCCAGCGCCCGTTCCAGCGTGGCGACAGATTCGGCTTCGTCGGCCGCGCCGTAGGCAGTGCTCATGCCCATGCAGCCAAGGCCGATCGCCGATACCGCCAGCCCGCTTGATCCCAGTTTCCGCTGCTTCATCGTGGTTCGCTCCGGATAGTGATAAATGATGCTTCCGGCCAGGACCAGTGCAGAGGCTTGACCGGGAAAAGCGCTGCAAGTTAGTATAAGCGATGCTTACGTTATTCCTCTTCTCTCCCCGCTCCCGCGTCTGCGCACGTTGTTGCCGCTGCACGACGCCAATGCAGCGCGCCTGATTTTCCTCGCCCGCTGGCCTGTGCACGGCCAGGTTGTTTTTCCCTGGCGCCTTTAACTGGTTTTTAAAAAGAATCGCATGGAACTCCATCTATACGATAGCTGGGAGCGCCGCGTCAGGCGCTTTGAAAGCATTGTCCCGGGGCGCGTCGGCTTGTATTGCTGCGGACCGACGGTCTACGATTACGCCCACATCGGCAACCTGCGCACCTATGTTTTCGAGGATTTGCTGCGCCGTACGCTGAGCTATAACCATTACCGTGTGCAGCACGTGGTCAATATCACCGACGTCGGCCACCTGGTCTCGGATGCCGATGAAGGCGAAGACAAGATGGAAAAAGGCAGCCGGCGCAGCGGCAAGAGCGCCTGGGAAATAGCGGCGTTTTACAGCGCCGCGTTCATGGCGGATTGCCGTGCCCTCAACCTGCTGGAGCCGGAGACCTGGTGCCGCGCCACCGAATACCTTCCCGAGCAGATTGCCTTTATCCAGGCGCTGGAAGAAAAAGGATATGTCTATCGCACCGGCGATGGCATCTACTTCGACACCAGCCGCCAAAGCGACTACGGCTACCTGGCTCGGCTCGACCGCGACGCCTTGCAGGCAGGCGTGCGCGTGGCGATAGGAGAAAAGCGCAGCCCGACCGATTTCGCCTTATGGAAATTCAGCCCTGCCGACACCCGGCGCCAGATGGAGTGGGACAGTCCCTGGGGCCGCGGTTTTCCCGGCTGGCACATCGAATGCTCGGCGATGTCGGCGGCGCATCTCGGTAGCTGGTTTGATATCCATTGCGGCGGCGAAGACCATATCGCGGTCCATCACAGCAATGAGATAGCGCAGACCCAGGCCTGCCACGGCACGCGCCTGGCGAATTTCTGGATGCATGGCTACTTCCTGCAGACCGGCAGCGAAAAAATGTCCAAGTCGGGCGGCGATTTCCTGCGCCTCCGGTCGCTGGCCGAGCGCGGCATCGATCCGCTGGCCTACCGTTACCTGTGCCTGACGGCGCATTACCGCAGCCAGCTGGAATTCAGCTGGGACGGCCTGCAGGCAGCGGCGACTGCCTTGCAGCGCTTGCGGGAAGCGTACCATCGCTGGCCCGACGGGATGCAGCCTGACCAGGTTTTCCTGGAGCGCTTTCGCGATGCCGTCAACAGCGACCTAAATTCATCGCGTGCATTGACCGTCGTCTGGGAGCTGGTGCGCAGCGAGGGCGATGCCGCCGTGCGCAAAGCCACATTGCGCGCCATGGACCAGGTGCTGGGATTCGACCTGGACAACTGGCGTCCGTCCAGCCATGAAATTCCCGCGGCGGTAAAGGCGCTGGCCAGCCAGCGCCAGGCCGCGCGCGAAGCGCAGCAGTGGCAGGAAGCCGATCGCCTGCGCCAGGAAATCAAGGCGCAGGGATTTCAGGTGGAAGATGGCGTTTCGGGCTGGGTGCTTAAGCCGGATAACAATTGAGCCGGAGCGCCGGCTGCCAGCCGCTCCGGGCAAGCCGGTTTACTTGGCCACCGGCATGGTGAATTCAGCGCCCTTGGCGATACTGTCCGGCCAGCGCTGCATGATGCTCTTGTAGCGGGTATAGAAGCGGATGCCTTCCTCGCCGTAAGCGTGGTGGTCGCCGAACAGCGAACGTTTCCAGCCGCCGAAGGAATGCCATGCCATCGGCACCGGGATCGGCACGTTGATGCCGACCATGCCGACCTGGATCTGCCGTGAAAATGCGCGCGCCACGCCGCCGTCGCTGGTAAAGAGCGAAACGCCGTTGCCGAATTCGTGGGCATTGACCAGTTCCACCGCGCTGGCCAGGTCCGGCACCCGCACCACCGACAGCACCGGGCCGAAGATTTCTTCCTTGTAGATGGTCATGTCCGGGGTCACGCGGTCGAACAGGGTGCCGCCGACGAAAAAGCCATTCTCGTGGCCGGCAACGCTGTGGCCGCGGCCGTCGACCAGCAGCCTGGCGCCCTCTTCAACGCCCTTGGCGATATAAGCCTCGACCTTGGCCTTGTGCACGGCGGTGACCAGCGGCCCCATCTCGGAATCGGCCTGGTCGCCGTTGCCGATCTTGAGCGCGGCAGCGCGTTGCGCCAGCCGCTCCACCAGGCGGTCGGCGACATCGCCCACCGCGACCGCCACCGAGATCGCCATGCAGCGCTCGCCGGCCGAACCGTAGGCGGCGCCGACCAGCGCATCGACCGCCTGTTCGAGATCGGCGTCCGGCATCACCACCAGATGGTTCTTGGCGCCGCCCAGCGCCTGCACGCGTTTGCCGCGGCGTGCGCCTTCGGTGTAGATGTATTCCGCGATCGGGGTCGAACCGACAAACGACAGCGCCTGTACATCGGGATGCGCCAGCAAGGCGTCGACAGCCGTCTTGTCACCCTGCACCACGTTGAAAACACCGTCAGGCAGGCCGGCTTGCTTGAGCAGGCCGGCGATCAGCAGGCTGGCCGAAGGATCGCGCTCGGACGGTTTCAGGATGAAGCAGTTGCCGCAGGCGATCGCCACCGGGAACATCCACATCGGCACCATCACCGGGAAGTTGAACGGCGTGATGCCGGCCACCACGCCCAGCGGCTGGCGCAGGTTCCAGTTGTCGATGCCGCCGCCGATATTGTCGGTGTGGCTGGTCTTCAGCAGGTGTGGAATGCCGCAAGCGAATTCCACCACCTCGATGCCGCGCACCACTTCGCCCTTGGCGTCGGAAAACACCTTGCCGTGTTCGCGCGTGATCAAGGCCGCCAACTGGTCGTGATGCTGTTCCAGCAGTTCCTTGAACTTGAACATGATGCGGGCGCGGCGCAGCGGCGAGGTTTCGGCCCAGGCCGGGAACGCTGCACGGGCGCCGGCGACGGCTTTATCCACTTCCTGCGCCGAGGCCAGCGCAACCTGGGCGACCACGGCGCCGGTGGCCGGATTGTAGACATCCGAATAGCGTTCGGAACGGCCAGTCGCCAATGCGCCGGAAATGAAGTGGTTGATTTGAGGGGTGTTCAAAGTAAGGCTCATGGCAGGTCTCGATTATCTGGTTTCGTTGAGTGCTTCGCGCACCGTGCTGAACATGCGTTCGATTTCTTCCGGCTGGACGATCAGCGGCGGCGAGAAAGCCAGGATGTCGCCGGTATAGCGCACCATCACGCCCTTTTCATAACACTTGCGGAATACTTCGTAAGCGCGCGCGCCCGGCGCCTGCGGCCGCGGTTCCAGCTCGATCCCGGCCACCAGGCCGAGGTTGCGGATATCCTTGACGTGCGGCGCGCCGGCCACGCCGTGGGCGGCTTTCTCGAACAGCGGCGACAATTCGCGCGCGCGCTCGAACAAGCCTTCGCTCTGGTACAGGTCGATGGCGGCGATGGCGGCTGCGGCGGCCACCGGATGGGCGGAATAGGTATAACCGTGCATCAGCTCGATGGCGCCGGCGGCGGCGGATTGCACCACCGCGTCATGGATCTCGCGTTTCACCGCCACCGCGCCCATTGGAATCGCGGCGTTGTTGATGCCCTTGGCGAGCGTGATCAGGTCCGGCGTGACGCCGAAATAGGCGCTGGCGGTAGGTGCCCCGAGGCGGCCGAACCCGGTGATCACTTCATCGAAAATCAGCAGGATGCCGTGCTTGCTGCACAGCTCGCGCAAGCGCTCCAGGTAACCCGCCGGCGGAATCAGCACCCCGGTCGAGCCGGCCAGCGGCTCGACGATGACGGCGGCGATGGTGGAGGCGTCGTGCAGCGTCACCAGCCGTTCCAGTTCGTCCGCCAGGTGCGCGCCCCAGGCGGGCTGGCCGCGGCTGAAGCCGGCTTCGGCGATATTCAGGGTGTGCTGCAGGTGGTCGACGCCGGGCATCAGGTTGCCCGAGAAAGCCTTGCGGTTGCCGACGATGCCGCCGACCGAGATGCCGCCGAAACCGACCCCGTGATAACCGCGTTCGCGGCCGATGAACCGTGTGCGCTGGCCGTCGCCGCGTGCGCGGTGGTAAGCCAGGGCAATCTTGAGTGCGCTGTCGACTGCTTCCGAACCGGAATTGGTGAAGAAAATCCGGTCCAGCCCGGCTGGCATCAGTCCTGCCACCTTGCGCGCAGCTTCAAACGCCAGCGGATGGCCCATCTGGAATGATGGCGCGTAATCCATGCTGCCGATCTGCCGCGTCACGGCGGCGGTGATCTCTTCGCGGCAATGGCCGGCGTTGACGCACCACAGGCCGGCGGTGGCGTCGAGTATCGGGCGGCCGTCGTCGGTCTGGTAATACATGCCTTTGGCCGAGACGAACATGCGCGGCGCTTCCTTGAACTGGCGGTTGGCGGTGAATGGCATCCAGAATGCCGACAGGTCCTGATCCGATTGGTGTGTGTGCATGATGGGCTCGGTTGCGGTGATTGACGATGGTTGGCGAAGTTTCGCCATGGCGTCGATTATTGCAGCTACAATCCAGATTGTTAGATACACTTTGTACAAATCGCGGAAAGTGTACTGTTGCCGACAGCAATCTGTACTGAATACACTTGAAGGTCCCATGACTGATACCCAGGTTTCGCGTTTTCCTCCGCTGTTGCAGCCGCAGTCGGCGCTGAGCCTGGTCGAGCAGGTGGTGGCGGGCCTCGGCCGCATGATTGAAAACGGCAAGCTGCGGCCGGGCGAACGGCTGCCGTCGATCCGCCAGTTCGCGCTGCAGCAGGGAGTCAGCAATTCGACGATTGTCGAAGCTTACGAACGGCTGGTGGCCAACGGCTTGCTGATTGTCCGGCGCGGGTCCGGTTTTTTCATCGCCAAGCGCGAGCAGCCCGAGAGCAGCGGCATGCCTTCGATCATGCCCAATCCGGTGATCGATTCGGCCTGGCTGTTTTCCGAAGTGTTTGCCGATGAGCGGGTGCCGATCAAGGCCGGCTGCGGCTGGCTGCCAAGCAGCATGCTCGACGGCGAGGGTTTGCATGCGGCGGAGCGGCGCATCATCCGCTCGCCCGGCGCCCAGCAAGTGGGCTACGGCCATCCGTTCGGTTACGGTCCGCTGCGGCAGACGATCGCCAAATCGTTCGCCAACTGGTCGCTCGACATCGGCCCCGACCAGATAGTCACTACCCACGGCGTGACCCAGGCGCTGGACCTGATCATGCGCACCCTGGTGAAACCGGGCGACACCGTGTTCATCGAAGAGCCGGGTTATTGCAACCTGATCGCCATGCTGCGGCTGGCCAATATCCATGTGGTCGGCGTGCCGCGCACCGTGAGCGGAGTCGACCTGGAGCGGCTGGAAGAGCTGGCGCAGATCCACCGGCCGAAGATTTTTTTCACCAACCCGGTACTGCAGAATCCGACCGGCACCACTTACACCCCGGCCTGTGCAATGCGGGTGCTGCAGTCGGCTGAACGGCATGGCTTCTGGGTAGTGGAAGACGATCTATACCGCGAGCTGGCGCAAGCCACCGATCCGATGCTGGCGGCGCTGGACGGTTTGCGGCGGGTAATCTATGTCAGCGGTTTTTCCAAGACCATCGCCCCCTCGCTGCGGCTGGGTTTCATCGCCTGCCAGGCGGACCTCGCCAAGGAATTTGCGCGCACCAAGATGGTCTTGACCCTGACCAATTCGGAAATCACCGAACGGCTGGTGTACAACGCGCTGACCGAAGGCCATCACCGGCGGCACGTCGAGCGCCTGGCCAGCACCTTGCTCACCGCGCAGGCGCAGGTCAGCGCCAGGCTGGAGGAAGTCGGCCTGCTGCCGTTCGGCCCGCCGCGCGGCGGCATGTTTTATTGGGCGAGGATGCCGCATGCGGCGCTGAGCGCCAAGGCAATCGGCGACCTGGCCTTGCAGCAAGGCATCTGGCTGGCGCCGGGAGAATTCTTTTATGTATCGCAACCGGAACACGCCTGGTTCCGTTTCAATGTGGCTTTTTCGGACTTGCCCAAGCTGTCCGATTTTTTCCGCAAACTGCCGGCCGGCGCTTAGCCGGCCCTTTTCTCCGACGGCTGACGGCTAGCCCGCCGCCGCTTCGCGTTTGCGGATGACGGTGACGCTTTCGCCGCCCGCGCCCCAGTTGTCGGTATCGACTTCATCGATGACGACGAAGGTGGTAGCCGGTTTCTTGTTGAGCACGCGCGCCAGTAACTCGGTGACGCCGGCAATCAGTTGCTGTTTCTGTTCCGCGGTGACTCCTTCGCGGGTGACGCGGATATTGACGTATGGCATGCTGGAACTCCTGTAGTAAATGGTTTGAGGGCGGGCATCGGCCCGCTTTTTTTTTTGCGCCTGGAATTACCAGGTGCCGGCGGTGGCGCCGCCGTCCACCGGCAATGCTACGCCGGAAATGAAGCCGGCATCGGTCAGGTACAGCACGGCGTCGACCACGTCCTTGGTGCTGCCGGTGCGGCCTGAGGGCGACAGCGTGTTGAAGAAGGCCCGCGAATTTTCATAGTCGCCGTGCAGCGGCGTCTGGATGATGCCGGGCGCTACCGTGTTGACCTGCACGTTGGATGCCGCCAGTTCGATCGCCAGCGCCCGCGTGGCATTGATCAGGCCGCCCTTGATCAGCACCGGCAGCAATGCCGGCACTTTCACCGTCGGCTGCATTGCGATGTTGGCGCTGATGGTGACGATATGTCCGCTTTTGTTGGCGGCCATGTGTACGGCAGCTTGCTGCGATGGATAGAAAAAGCCCTTCAGGTTGGTGCTGACCAGGGCGTCGAGATCGTCCTCGGTATAGTCGCCGACCGGCTTGGCGATGAACACGCCGGCGTTGTTGACCAGGATGTCGACCTTGCCGAACGCCGCAATGGCGCGCTCGAACAGCGCTTTCGCCGTTGCCGGCCGGGCGATATCGCCGGCCACCGCCAGGAAATTGGGCGGATTGCCGAGTTTTTCGGCGGCTGCCAGCAGGCGCTCGATGGTGCGGGCGTTGCCGACCACGTTATAGCCGCGCTGCAGATACGCTTCGGCCAGGGCGAAACCGATGCCGCTTGAGGCGCCGGTGATGATGACGGTTTTCTGGTTGCTGCTCATGGTGACACTCCTTGTGGTTAAGCGGGCTCTCTGGTCCCGATGTAATGCACTATACTTATGCGGTATTGGTAGATAAATACAGGTTTTCACAATTAACTTGATACACCATGTAATGAATAAGGCGCTTTCATGAAACGCAACTTCGACGACATCCTGCTGGGCAGCATCGAGCTGTTTTGCCTGGCTGCCGAACTGGGGAGTTTCACGGCAGCGGCGATGTCGGCCAGCGTCACGCCTGCGGCCGTGAGCCGGTCGGTGTCGCGGCTGGAGGAGAGATTGGGCGTGCGCCTGTTTGTGCGCACCACGCGCCAGATCCGCCTGACCGATAGCGGCCGCGTGTATTTCGAGCAGTGCCGCCAGGCTTTGTCGCAACTGGTGGACGCGGAGCGCGAGGTGACCGGCGAGCAGGCGGCGCCGGCCGGGCTGCTGCGCATCAGCATGCCGACGCCGTTCGGCCACTATCGTCTGCTGCCCTTGCTGCCGCAGTTTCGCGCGCTATACCCGCAGGTGCGGATCGATGTCCACCTGAGCAACAGCAACATCGATTTTGCCGACCAAGGCTACGACCTGGCGATCCGCGGCCGCGCGCCGGAGGATTCCAACCTGATCGCGCGCAAGCTGGAAGACGCCGAACTGGTGCTGGTGGCGGCGCCGTCTTATTTGCAGCGGGCGCCGGCGCTGCAGACGCTGGCCGACCTGGAGCGGCACGATTGCATCCAGTTCGAACGGCCCAGCACCGGCCGCCGCATCCCCTGGACTTTCATGGTCGACGGCAAGGAGGCCGATATCGTGACCGACGGCGGCTATTGCTGCTCGGAAGACGTGCTCGCCGTCGCCACCCTGGCGCGCGGCGGCGCGGGGCTGGTGCAAACCTACCGCTTCGTGGTCGAGCAGGCGCTGCGGCAGGGCGAACTGGTCGAACTGTTGCCGCAGTTCGGCGGCAGCACGCGGCCCTTCATACTGCTGTATCCGCACGCCCGCCATCTGTCGCTGCGGGTGCGTACTTTCGTCGACTTCATGGTCAAGCACCTGGGCCGGGCCTGAGGTTCCGGCACAAAAGCCGCGACAATAAAAAACCCGCGCACTCCTCATGAGGCGCGGGTTTTGTCATTTGCAACGCTTCCCGCATGCTGCCGGGAATGGACTGCATGCGATCAATTGCCTGTGTTTGTTTCAAGCGGATAGTTGGCGAAATTGACCAGGCCGGAGTTGCGTGCGTCAGCCAGTTCTGCGCGGACTTCAGCACGGCTCTTGCCAGCAGTGTTGGAGACGGTGAACACTGGATATTGCGAACCGGCGAAATCGAGTTCTCCGGCAGCGCGGGCTTTTGCCAGTTCTGCCTGCACTTCAGCGCGGGTCTTGCCAAGGGCTGCAGTGCCAGGGGCGGCGCTTTGGGCGTTGGATGGCAGGAACACCGGATATTGCGAACCGGCGAAATCGAGTTGGCCGGCAGCGCGAGCCTGGGCCAGTTCAGCCTGGACTTGAGCGCGGGTGAGCGGGGTGACGTTGTCGGAAGCGAATGAAGGAGCTGAAACAATTGCAGCCAGTGCCAATGCGGCGATCAGTTGGGTTTTCATGATGGTTCTTTCTTTTTAAGTTAATGACAAAGTGCCAAATGCAGCGGTCACACAAGCGCATGAACTGACGGAAAAGCATTGCTGCTGCACCGTCCTGGCTGCCGGCGAGGATTTGATTTACATCTATCACTAGATAGATAAACCGGGAAAATAAAAAGCGTCTTTCATATTTGACGCTTTCCAGTCCACTAATCCACCACCGGCAGTCCGGGCACGTTGTGCGATCCAGTTGTTGCTGAATAAAAACCAAACCTGGGTCGCTTGCTGCTTAAAACAACGTGTCTGCAACTACTGTGACCTAACTATAGTTATCTACTGCTAGGTAGTCAAATAGAATTTATTAATAACGATAATTGCTTATCAAAAGGCAGGCGCAACCCATAAACGCCTTGATTATCTACCTTTCAGTAGATAATATATAGACGTAGCGTCTTTTTGATTTTAGATTCCACGCCCGTGCCGCCAGAATATTGCCGGCCGGGGTATAAAAGACGTAGCATGGCAGCAGCAAGCGTGGCTGCCTGAAATCCGGCTGCCTTTGCCGGTGTCGTGCATCGCTATCTCTTTATAGGTAAAAAAATCATGAAGGCCGTTTCCCCCGTACGCGAACAATTGCTGGAGCACACGCTGGTCTTGCTGGGCACGCGCGGCTATAACGGCTTCAGCTACCGCGACCTGGCCGAGCTGGTCGGCGTCAAGACTTCCAGCATCCATTATTATTTCCCGACCAAGGAAGACCTGGCGCTGGCCGCGGTGCAAGCCTACGCGGCCAATATCGGCGACATCATGCGCGACATGGATGTCAACGGGCCGCTCAAGGAGCAGGTCGAGAAATACCTGGCGCTGTGGCGCAAGAACCTCGGCACCGGCCGCGTCTGCCTGTGCGGCATGCTGGCCGCCGAAGCTACCAGCCTGCCGCAGAACGTGCTGACTGCCTTGCAGGCTTTCTACAGCATGCACGAAGCCTGGATCACCCAGCGGCTGGAACGCGCGGTCGCCGACAAGGGCGTCAAATTGCCTGCCGCGCCGCCGGTCTATGCCATGACTATCCTCGGCGCCCTGCAAAGCGGCCTGATTTCCGCGCGCCTGTTCGGCAAACCTTGCCGGCTTGACGCGGCATCAGCAATGCTGCGCTCTGCCGTGACGCCGGAAAGCGGCAAACAGCAAGCAGCGACAGCCGACGCCGCCTTATCCTGATTCCAGGACGCCGCTTATGCAGGCAGCCATGAGCGGCGGCAAGTCTTCAGTTTTTCCTCCGGGTTTGCAATTTGGTGTGCCTGCGGTTTGGCGCCGGCGCAGGAATGTGCTTGCCGCAAATCCTTCTGCGCCTGGATGGTTATATTCAACAAAAACAAGCAAATGATTCAATACCACGCCTAATTATCAAAATCCTCGCTAGAACGGACAATGCTTCCATTGGTACACCGTTCAATCAACAGCGAGGATTTTTTCATGGCATCCACACTTCTTCCCACCCGCCGCCTGCTATCGGCGGCGGTCGCAGCACCGTTGTTCAGCCTGGCGGTTTGCAGCATGGCCGCCCAGGCTGATGACCGCAACCTGCCTGAGCCGCATCATCTTGCCATCGCCGGCAACCCGGCCGACGCTGCGCCGCTGATCCTGGCGGCGCGCCGCTACGCCGCTTTCTGGAACACCGGCGACGAGCGATATGCGCGGCTGGCGCTCGCTCCCGATTTCATCGACCGCACTTTGCCCGCCGGACGCCTGCAAGGCGTGGCCGGTCCGCTGCAGGCATCGCAAGGCTTCCGTAGCGCGGTGCCGGACTTGTCCATGGAGATCGACGACATGGTGGTCGCCGGCGACCGCATCTCGCTCCACCTGCACTTCCGCGGCCATTTCAGCGGCCAGTTCGGCAAGCTCAAGGGCAAGGGCCAGGCAATCGATTTCCGGGCCTTCGACCTGTACCGGATAGCCGATGGCCGCATTGCCGACAACTGGCACCTGGAAGACAACCTGGCGCTGATGCAGCAATTCGGTGCAACCCAGCCTTGATCGCAGCATCGATCTTCACTTCTTACGGGAAATTTAATCATGTCTTCAGCAAACACTCTGTTCGACCCGGTGCAACTGGGCAGCCTGCAACTGGCCAACCGCATCGTGATGGCGCCCATGACGCGCGCCCGCAGTTCGCAGCCGGGCGATATACCGAATGCCATGATGGCCGAATATTATGCGCAGCGCGCCAGCGCCGGCCTGATCGTCAGCGAAGCGACCCAGATTTCGCGCCAGGGCCAGGGTTATTCCTTCACGCCCGGCATCTATGATGCGGCCCAGGTGGCCGGCTGGCGGCTGGTCACCGACGCCGTGCACGCTGCCGGCGGCAAGATGTTTCTGCAGCTGTGGCATGTCGGCCGTGTCTCGCATGGCGTATTCCAGGACGGCGGCGCGCCGGTGGCGCCTTCGGCGATACAGCCGCGCGGCACCCAGGTCTGGATCGTCGGCGACGACGGCGTCGGCCGCATGGTCGATTGCCCGGTGCCGCGCGCGCTGTCGGTGGCGGAAATCCAGGATGTGATCGCCGATTTCCGGCAAGGCGCGGCAAACGCCATCGCCGCCGGTTTCGACGGCGTTGAAATCCATGGCGGCAACGGTTACCTGGTCGACCAGTTCTTGCGCACCGTCTCCAACCAGCGCGGCGACCAGTACGGCGGAGCCATCGAAAACCGCACCCGCTTCCTGCTGGAACTGGCGGCCGCCGTGGCCGACGAAATCGGCGCGCACCGGCTCGGCATCAGGCTTGCGCCCTACATCACCTTCAAGGACATGGCCGATCCTGAAATCGTGCCGGCCATCCTGCACGCCGCCGCCGGCCTGGACCGCCTCGGCATCGCCTACATCCATCTGGCGGAAGCGGACTGGGACGATGCGCCCACCGTTCCCGACCAGTTCCGCCACGACCTGCGCGCAGTGTTCAACGGCAGCCTGATTGTCGCCGGCCGCTACGACAGCGAACGTGCGGCGCGGATCCTGGAGCAAGGTTTGGCGGACCTGGTGGCGTTCGGCCGGCCGTTTGTCGGCAATCCCGACCTGCCGCGGCGGCTGGCAGAGAAGCTGCCGCTGGCCGGCCACGATGGCGCTACCCTGTTCGGCGGCGAGCGTGCCGGGTATACCGACTATCCGCCGGCTTCCGCCTGAGCCAAGCCAGTGGCGAAACGCTCTTGCAAAAACTCGATCAGCAGCTTGACCCGCGGCGGCTGGAAACTGCTGCGGTGATACAGCACGTTGAGCGGCGCGCTTTCGGTGAAAAATTCATCCAGTACCGTAATCAGCCGGCCAGCCCGCAAATCGGCGCTGATATCGAGCAGCGATTTGTAGGCATAACCGTGGCCGAGCAAAGCCCATTTGCGGATGATTTCGCCATCGTTGCTCTGCTGGTAGTGGCTGACGCGTACCGCTTTCGGCTTGCCGCCGGCACGGTAGCGCCATTCGTTCATCGGCCCGGCGGCGTTGAGCAGCACCAGCGTCGGCAGGCCGGCCAGCTGCTCCGGCGTCTGCGGCAGGCCGACACGTGCCGCGCATTCCGGCGCTACGCAGACCACGCGCCGGTTGGGCAGCAGCGGCCGCGCCACCATGGCGCTGTCGGGCGGCATGCCGTAGCGGATCGCCAGGTCGATATCGTCCTGCACCAGGTTGGCGGTGGAATCGGTCAGCGACAAGGCGAACTGCACCTGCGGATACTGGCGCTGGAATTCGTCGAGATAGGTGAGCAGGAGATTGCGCCCCAGGTCCGACGGCGCTGAAATCCTGACTATGCCCTGCACCAGGCTCTTGCCTGCCTGCAGCATCTGTTCGGCCTGGTCCATCAGCTCCAGCGCCTGCTGGCTGTATTCCTTGTAGAGCTGGCCTTCCTCGGTCAGCCGCAGGCGGCGCGTGGTGCGTTCGAACAGCTTGACCCGCAGCGTCGTTTCCAGGCGCTGGATGGCGGCGCTGGAGGCGGCCGGCGACAAGCCGTGCTTGCGCCCGGCGGCGGAAAAACTGCCTAGCGTCGAGGCATCGACAAACAATCTCATCACACTTAGTCGGTCCATGGCGTGCTCCTGGCTGGATGGTCGGCATCGGTTATGTAGCGGGAGACGCCGTTGGCCAAGGCGTCGAAGACGATCCGGCAGCGCTCGCTGGAACGCAGGTCTTCATGCATCACGATCCAGGTTTCGAGTTGGTCCCTGACCGTTTCCGGCAGCACCGGCGACAAATCCGGGTTGTGCCTGGCCAGCGGCGCCTGGCACATGCCGATGCCGTAACCGGCGCGGATCGCCGCCAGCTGCGCCAGCTGGTTGTCGGTGCACAGCGAAAACATGTCGCGCGACAGCGGCAGGCCGCGCTTTTGCATGGCGCGGATGTAGTTGGTTTCCTGGTCGAAGCCGATCAGCGTGTGCTGTTTCAGCGCGGCGATGCTGGCCGGCATGCCGGCCAGGTCCAGGTAGCGGCGGTGCGCAAACAGGCGGAGCGGAATGGCGCCCACCCGGCGCGCGACCAGGGCCGCCTGGCTGGGCTGCACCATCCTTACGGCGATATCGGCGTCGCGCTGCAGCAGGTCCTGGGTCCGGTTCGACGCCACCAGTTCAATCTTGATGGCCGGGTGCGTTTCGCGCAGCGCGGTCAGGATCGGCGGCAAGACCTCGACGCAGACCACTTCCGGCGCCGTGACGCGCACCGTGCCGCCGCCGCCGGCGCCGGTCGAGGCGCGGCGCAAGGCGCTGGCGGTGGCGCGCAGGTTTTCAGCGAACGGCCGCAAGGTGAGCGCGGTGTCGGTGGCGGCCAGCCCGGTCTGCGAGCGGGTGAACAGTTTCACCCCCAGCGCGAGCTCCAGCGCTTCGATCTGGCGTCCCATGGTGGGCTGGGTCAACCCCAGGCTGCGGGCGCCGCCGGATAGCGAGCCTTCTTCCAGCACTGCCAGGAACGCCCGGTACAGGTCCCATCCAGGTTCTTGGGTAGTCATACAAATATGTATAGAAGATATGTGAAGATAGCCAATTTTAAACTAATAGCCAGACTGTTACGCTGGACTCCTACAACATTTTTTTAAAGGAGTGCACATCATGAAACAGCAAATCGCATTGGTGCTCGGCGCCACCGGCGGCATCGGCGGCGCCATGGCGAAAACACTGATGCAGCGCGGCTGGCAGGTGCGGGCGCTGCACCGGCGCGCCGACCAGATGGCCGCCGCCAGCCGCGGCAGCGGCATCGTCTGGCGCCAGGGCGACGCCATGCAGGAGCAGGATGTGGTGGCCGCTGCCGCCGGCGCCGCCATCATCGTCCATGGGGTCAACCCGCCAGGCTACCGCAACTGGGCCCAGCTGGTGATGCCGATGATAGAAAACAGCATCGCCGCGGCGCGCGCATCCGGCGCCCGCATCATCTTGCCCGGCACGGTGTACAACTACGGCACGGACGCCTTTCCCGACCTGCGCGAGACCTCGCCGCAAAACCCGAGCACCCGCAAAGGCGCGATCCGGGTGCAGATGGAGCGCCGGCTGCGCCAGGCCGCGCAGGACGGAGTGCGTTCGCTGGTAGTGCGCGCGGGCGATTTTTTTGGACCGCACCTGGCCAATTCCTGGTTTTCGCAAGGCATGGTCAAGCCGGGCCGGCCGGTGACGGCGGTCACCTACCCCGGGCAGCGCGGCATCGGCCACCAGTGGGCTTACCTGCCGGACATGGCCGAGACCATGATGCAATTGATCGAGCGCGAACAGTCGCTGGCTGCATTCGATACCTTCCACATGAACGGCCACTGGGACGCCGACGGCACTGAAATGGTGGCAGCCATCGGGCGGGTGGCAGGCCAGCCGGGCATGAAGGTAAAACGCTTCCCCTGGTGGCTGCTGCCGCTGGCGTCGCCGTTTGTCACGGTTTTCCGCGAACTGCGCGAAGTCAGCTACCTGTGGCGCCAGCCTTTGCGCCTGGACAACCGGCGCTTGCTGCAGCTGCTCGGCAGCGAGCCGCATACCGAGCTGGACGTGGCGCTGGAGGCGACGCTTGCCGGCATGGGCTGCCTGAAAAAATGATCTGCGGGCAACAATATATTTTGCCGTGAGCCATGCCCAGCAAATCGTGTCGGGAGATAATGCGTACTGCAATCGATTCATAAACGGCTGCTGTTGCAATATGCAGCCATCATTATTGGAAGTAACGCATTTTGAACACGACAAGAACCAAACGCTGGACCGGCAAGATGGACTCCCTGACAACGGCATACCTGAAAGATGTCATGGGCAAGATGGAGGTATACGGCGACCGCGTGCAATTCGGACTGGCAAGCCCGGGGCCGCGTCCGTATTACCAGCTGACCAACAGCGCCGAAAAGAAAATGGCGTTCGACAGCAATAACCACCTGCTGCACCCGAAGGAAGATGAATTCACCGGCGCCAACGCCACGCCGGTATTCACGCTGGAACAAATCAAGGCAGCCATCGCCGCCGGCGGTTTCCGCTCCAGCACGGCCACCCGCAGCTCCGCCGGCGGCCGCGTCGTCAGCCGCAGCGGCGGCACGCGCGGAGGTGCGGTGGCGATGAAAGCCAAGGACCTGGTCGACGCTGCGCGCTATGAATATTTCCGCAGCAACCGCCAGGCGCTGCCGGACGGCATCGGCGAGCATACCGCCGAAATCACCGAGCTGATGCTCAAAGGCAGTTCCGCCGAAGATGCCTTCGGCGAGGTAGTCAAACGGTATTTCTGATTGCCGTGCCGCGGCCTGGCGTGGACGCCGGGCCGCAATACCCATCGGATCAAGTTACCTCGAGGCACGCCAGCATGATGCGTGCAGCCGTTTTCGCCGCCGTCGCCCCGACCGGCAAATACGGCATTTCCTTCTCCGGTTTTACCCAATCTCTGCCGCGCGTGTCCGTACCGGCGACTTTGCCGGTGGCTGACCAAGGTCGGATTTAAGTGTTAATATAAATGCAATTGACAGAGCGGGAGGACACGTGAAGAGATGGGTTGTGAAAACGATCATCGCTATCGCTGGGCTGGGCGCTGCGCTGCCATCGATGGCGCAGACATTGCCGTTCAGGGTGTTCGATAGCCATGCGCATTTCTATACGGACGATTTCCTGGAATACCCGCTGCATCCCGAGCATGCGTACATGGGCGCGAAGCGACTGATCGAAATCGTCGCCGATCGACCGAATACGCCCGAGTACGTGCTGAAGCTCTGGGACGAAAACGGAGTGGAAGCCGGCGCTGGCGTCCAATACGGTACCGCCTATCAGGCCGATAATAGCTATGTCCTTTCGGTTGCGCACCACTACCCCCAGCGAATCGCGCCCGTCGTCATGCTGGATACGAACAGCACCGCTGCGCCGAAGACGCTTCGCAAGCTGGTGAAGCGCGATAGTGTGGTCGGAATCCGTCTTGCGGCTGCACGGGATAAGAACGGCGCCTACCCGGGACTGGATTCGCCGCGTACGCTCAAGGTCTGGGCCGTCGCCAATTCGCTGCATCTGCCTGTCATTGTGTTCCCTTCGGTGCGCGGCCCAGATCCTTACGGCGCTGCAAGCGAGGCGATGCAGAAAGTGCTGGAGCTTGCGCGCCGGTATCCGGATACGAAGATCGTACTGGACCATTTCGGATGGCCCGGTCCCTCCGGCGCTCCCGACTACGGAATCGAAGGTGTCTATCGCCGGCTCGCAGCGCAGAAGAACATCTTTTTCAAGGTAACAACAGTTAATTTTAACGCGCTTGGCGCGCACGGCATTTCAACCAGCGGGTTCTTACGCCATGCCGTCGATACGTATGGCGCCCATCGGATCATGTGGGGATCGGATCTGGGTAATACGCCGCTGCCTTATGCAGAAATAGTGGACAAGGCAATCGCGGCAACGGCGTTGTTGAACGAGCCGGAAAGAGAGCAAGTGCTGCGCAATACCGGGTATGAGATTTTTGGCCGCCCAGAGATGGGCACCGCCGAGGACCAAGCGCTGAGCTCCCGGTTTAGCGAGTCTTGCCCGCCACTTCGTAATAAGCCAAGAACATGTCCACTGCGGAATCCACCACCTGCTGCCGCAGTGCCATCGCCAGCGGCGGCTGCCCCAGCGTGACCTGCGGCCAGAACGCGAAAGTCTTCAGCAGGCTTTGCAGCTGGTGCGCGGCGAATGCGGGATCGGCCGGCTTCAGCCTGCCGTCGGCCTGGGCCGCGGCGATCCAGGTATTGACGCCTTCTTCGCGCTCGCCCAGCTTGGCGACCATGTCCTGGGTCCGCTCCGGCGAATGGATGGTGGCCGCAATCGCCACCCGCGCCAGGTCGAGGAAATTGCCGTCGCTGAGCATGCGCATCTTGGACTGCATCAGCTCCAGCAACTGCAGGCGCAGCGGCTTATCATGGCGATAGCTGAGCGCATGCTGTTCTGCGCTGCTGGTCCATAACTGCATCAGGATTTCGGCAAACAGTTCCTCTTTGCCGGGAAAATGGTTATACACCGTGCGCTTGGACACTTCTGCCCGGGCGGCGATCTTGTCCATGCTGGTGGTTTCAAAGCCGTTGGCGCGGAATTCGGCGATCGCTGCCTGGAGGATGGCATCGCGTTTGCGGTCGGTGAGGCGTTGGACTGTAGCCATGGTTTGCTTCAAGATGACGGATAAGTGAATTCTACACCAGTCAGTTTACTTTCTTCGAAATAGAAACTACACTGTGCAGTGTAATAAATTCGCCGGATCGCCGGCCGCAGTACAACAAGATCGGAACCCGCAATGAAAGTAATCCTGTTTGGCGCCAGCGGCATGGTCGGGCAAGGCGTGCTGCGCGAATGCCTGCTGGACGCCGAGGTTGAGTCCGTGCTGGCCGTCGGCCGCAGCGCCAGCGTCGGCGCGTCCGGCAAATTGCAGGAACTGGTGGTTCCCGACCTGGCCCGTATCGCCGACCATGCCGAAGCATTGCAAGGCTACGACGCCTGCTTCTTCTGCCTCGGCGTATCGTCGGCCGGCATGTCGGAAGAACGCTATA
Source organism: Collimonas rhizosphaerae (assembly GCF_038896935.1). Classification (NCBI taxonomy): domain Bacteria; kingdom Pseudomonadati; phylum Pseudomonadota; class Betaproteobacteria; order Burkholderiales; family Oxalobacteraceae; genus Collimonas; species Collimonas rhizosphaerae. The sequence continues at coordinate 18,637 of NZ_JBANDC010000027.1, read as the reverse complement.
CCGAACTCACCTACGACCTCACCCTGGCCATCGCCAAGACGCTGGCGGCGCGCAATCCCGGCATGACCCTGACCTACGTCTCCGGCGCCGGCACCGATTCCAGCGAGCACGGCGGCAGCATGTGGGCGCGGGTCAAGGGCCGCACCGAAAATGCTTTGCTGCGCTTGCCGATCAAGGCTGCCTTCATGTTCCGTCCCGGCGTGATCCAGCCGCTGCACGGCGTGCGCTCCAAGACCCGCTCCTACCAGCTGTTCTACACGCTGGCGGCGCCGCTGCTGCCGCTGGCCAGGCGGCTGTTCCCCAGGCACGTCACCACCACCGAACAGATGGGACGCGCGATGATCAAGCTGGCGCGGCAAGGCGGAGCGAAGCAGGTGCTCGAGACCGCCGACATCAACGCGGTCTAGTTTCCTGCGCCGCAAAAACCGCAAGTCAAGCTGCTGATCATGGTGCTGCCGGAGATCCGGAAAGTCCGGCGCGCCGCATGGCGACTGCACTTTGCGGGCATCGGTCGACAGCGCCCTGCTCAAAATTTACGCATGAAGGCGCGCATTTTTTATCGCAAAACCGGATTTTTGTGCTACAGATACAACTGCCTGCAAACGGAATTTCAAAAGCAATTTGTCTCAATCCCGCGTTTGCGGTAGTCTACATCGCCGATTCCAAGCAAATACGGTGCTAGAATTTGCAACTCACCACTTTTTTTGAGGATTTAACGAAATGAACAAAACCGAATTGATCGACGCCATTGCCACTGATTGCGAAATTTCGAAGGCCGCTGCACAGCGCGCTTTGGAATCCGTTGTCGACAACGTGATCAAGGCCGTGACTAAAGGTAGTACTGTTCAGTTGATTGGATTTGGTTCGTTCTCTTCCGGCAAACGCGCTGCACGCACCGGTCGTAACCCACGTACCGGCGAAGCAATCAAGATTGCCGCAGCCAAGACCGTCAAGTTCACAGCTGGTAAAGCATTCAAAGATGCAGTGAACAAGAAGAAGAAATGATGTAATAAAAAAGCCCCTTGGAGAAATTCAGGGGGCTTTTTTTTCGGCAGGAGAATTCTCGACTGTCCGCATTCCCATCTGCAGCACCCCCGTAAATCATCAGCTTGCTGTCCATGGCAAAGCGAATCCTTTCCAGCGCCAGATCTGCGCTCACTCCATACGCGGAACCGGATCTGTAATCCACATCAGGATGCAGGCGTGAAATTCGATTGACACTATTCCGGCACTCGCGCTAAGGTCGGCAACGCATAAATTCTTTTCTCCCAGCAATAAAAGGATTCCATGAACGACACCCCCAATACTTTTTCCCGCCGCGAGCTGCTGCTGAGCGCACTGTCCGCCGCCGCCGTGGCAGTACTGCCTCGCATCGCCGGCGCACAGGCCAAGGAAGCACTTCCGGCCGATGCGCAATTTTCCGCCCTGCTGGCCGATTTTGCCGAAGAAATCCTGCGCCTGGCGCCGACTTCGGCGACCTCGCTAGGGCTCGATTCCGGCGCTCGCTCGGGGCTCAAATCGCGCTTGGCGGACGTCTCTCCCGCCGGCGACGCCGCCTGGGCGAGCCAGGTGAAATCGATGCTGGCTCGCCTGGCTCCGGTGGAACGCGCCAAACTCGGCGCCGATGCGCAAGTCCGCTATGACAGCGTGAAATATGCGGCAAGCGCAGGCGTGGAAGGTTTGCGCTTTTCCTACGGTGGCGCGGCCAGCGGTGTTAATGGCGGCACGGCGCCGTTCCCGGTGACCCAGCAGGATGGGGCGCTGACCGCGGTGCCTGAATTCCTCGATTCGCAGCACAAGATCGCCAGCGCTGCCGATGCCGAGGCTTATCTTGAGCGCGTGAGCGCGATGGCGCGCGTGCTCGACCAGGAAAGCGCGCGCATCGCCGAGCAAGCCGCCAAGGGCATCCTGCCGCCGGATTTCATCGCACATACCGCGCTGGGCCAGCTGCGCAACTATCGCAAGACGCCGGCGGCAGCGCAAAAACTGGTGACCTCGATTACCGGGCGCACCAGGAAACTCGGCATCGCCGGGGACTGGGAAGCGCGCGCGACCAAGCTGGTGGATACACTGGTGTATCCGGCGCTGGACCGGCAGATCGACACCTTCGCCAAAGCCACCGCCAAGGCTACCGATGTCGCCGGCGTACATCGCCTGCCCGATGGCGCGGCGTATTATGAATGGGCGCTCAAGCTGGGAACCACCACCACCCATGGCGCCAGCGAAATCCATGCGATCGGGCTGGAGCAGAACAAGAGGCTGCAGGCGCGCATCGACGCCATCCTCAAGGGACAGGGCATCACGCAAGGCACGGTCGGCGAACGCATACTAGGGCTGTCGAAAGACCCCAAGCGCTTCTATGCCGATGATGACCGCGGCCGCGAGCAGCTGATTGCCTACTGCAATGAACGTGTCGCCGCCATCCGGACGCTGATGCCGAAAATTTCGCATCTCGACCTGAAGGCGCCGCTGGTGATCAAGCGCGTGCCGCCCGATATCGAAGCCGGCGCGGCGCTGGGCTACATGAACTTCGCGGCGCTGGACGGATCGCGGCCGGCGATTTATTACATCAACCTGAAATCGACCACGCTCTGGCCGAAATCTGAAATCGCCACGCTGACCGCACACGAAGGCATACCCGGCCACACCTGGCAGGGCGCATACCTGGCCGAGCACCATGCGCAGATGCCGCTGATGACGTCGCTGATCGGCTTCAATGCCTTTGTCGAAGGCTGGGCGCTGTATGCCGAACAGCTGGTGGATGAATTCGGCCTGTACGCAACGGATCCGTTCAGCCAGGTCGGCTACCTGCAGGCGCAGCAATTCCGCGCCTGCCGCCTGGTGGTCGACACCGGCTTGCACGCAATGAAGTGGACGCGGCAGCAAGCGATCCAGTTCCTGGTCGAAAACACCGGCCGCGGCATGGCCGCCATGACCAGCGAGATCGACCGCTATTGCGTGTCGCCGGGACAAGCCTGCGGCTACAAGATGGGACACAACGAAATCCTGCGCCAGCGCGAACGGGCAAAAACGGCGCTGGGCAGCAGGTTCGACCTGGCCGGCTTCAATGACGCGCTGGTGAAATGCGGCGGCGTGCCGCTGACGGTGCTGCCGAGCGTGATCGATCGCTACATCGCGGGCTTGCGGACCGTATAAAAGGCGCAGCGTGGCTTGCTGAAACCGGCACGCTGTCGTGCGGTTTCAGCAAGCGGTTCCTTTCTTGTGCGCCAGTCAGTCCGGGCAAACCGCTTCGACGTTGTTACCGTCAGGATCGATCAGGAACGCACCGTAGTAAGTTGGACTGTACTCGGTGCGCAGGCCCGGCTTGCCGTTGTCGCGCCCGCCTGCCGCCAGGCCGGCCGCATGAAAACCGTTGACCTGCTTGTGGCCGGCGGCGCGGAAAGCGACATGGGTGGCTCCGGCCGGCGCATCTGCAGCAGCATATAACCAGAGCGCGGGCTGGTCCGGCAGGCCGAAGCCGGCATAACCGTCGCCCTCGGCGGCCAGGACATATCCCAGGTGGTCCAGCGCTGCCTGGTAGAAGCGCACGCTGGCGTCCAGGTTCTTCACTTTCAATCCGATGTGGTCGAACATGATGATCTCCTTGTCATCGCACCCGGTTGGATGCGTCAGGCAGCCATCATTTCAGATCGCGTCCAGTTTTTCTTGGAAAATCTTGCGCTCGCCGCGAGCCACGCGCTGGAAATGCTTGGGCGAGACACCGGCGGCGCGATGGAAGGTGCGCACGAAATTGGATAAATCGTTGAAGCCGACGTCGTAGGCGGTGTCGGTGACCGAGCGGCCATCGGCCAGCAGGCGCGCCGCATTGCGCAGCCTTGAACGCAGCAGGTACTGGTGCGGCGTGACGCCGAGCGCGCGGCTGAACAGCCGCAGGAAATGGAAAGGACTCATGCCCGCTTCGGCTGCGGTACGTTCGAGATCCATCTCTTCGTGTGCATGCGCGGTAATCCACATGGCGGCATTGACTGCGCGGCGCCGGTCCTGGCTGGTGGTCGGCGCCGGCGCGGAATGCTTGCCGGAGCCGAGTGCGACGAAACGCGCGGCCAGCATCAGCCCGATCTCTTCCAGCCCGACATCGCTGCGTCCCTCGGCCGCGGCCTGCCCCAATTCGCCGAGCATGATGATGCCGTTCAGCGGCGGTAGGGCGCCGCTGCGCCAAAGCGATTCCTTGGCGCCGATCGATTCAATGCATTCCGGGGAAAACTGGAAAGACAGGCATTCGTCGCCGCACACGTGATGGTCATGGGTGCAGCAATATTCATCGCCGGGGTGGCCGATCATCACTGACCCAGGCACCAGCTCGTGCTGCACGCCGCGATAGCGCAGGCCGAAGCTGCCGCGCCGCACGTAGGACACCGAATGCCTGTGGTGCGACTCGGTAACCGGGCGGTCGCCGGGCCTGGCGCTGCAGCGGTAGTCGATCACCGTGGCCGACGCGCTTTGCGAAAGAATCAGGGTATCCATCCGGCCAAGTCTACGCCAAATTGAAAAAGCGTGAATGGCTTGCCGCCAAGGCGCGCATGCGGTTTTTGCGAGCGCTTGACTTCAAGTTAAGTTGAGGTTTTACACTGCTGGTTCTGCAACGCTTCCATAACCTGATTGGAGTGAATCCATGTCGACCACGCATCTGATTGAAAACAACAAGCTCCTGGTCCGCCGGCTGTACGAGGATTGCATCAACCGCGGGCGGCCGGAATTATTGGCGCAGCTGATCGCCGAAGATTTTATGGCCAGCCCCGGCGAAAAGGGCGCGTCTGAATTTGCAAACGGCATAGCCGCGGTGCGCAAGGGATTTCCCGACGTCCGGTTTGAAATTGAAGACCTGGTCGCGGAGGGCGACCGGGTTGCTGTCCGCTGGACGTTCCGGGGAACGCACGGCGGACCGTTTGCCGGGACCGCCGCCAGCCAGGCGAGCGTGACGCAGACGGCGAATGTGATCTTTCAAATCAGCGATGGCAAGATCAGCCGCGCCTGGGTGCAGGTCGACCGCCTGGGTTTGCTGCAGCAGATAGGCGCCCTGCCGGTTTGACTGGGCATGTCGTATCGTTGCAAAATCAGATAATTTCCAATGGGAAACATGTTAATTTAGCGCCACCGCTTTCCCCACGCCAAGAGGATAGATGATGCCCTACGAAACCCAGCAAGAGCAGGTCACGATTCCGGTATCCGAAGATGGAACCCAGATAGATGCTTACCTGGTCCGTCCGCAGCAGCCGGGCCGATATCCAGCCGTCATCGTCGGCATGGAGCTGTTCGGCGTCAATCCGCACATACGCGACATCGCCGCGCGCGTAGCCAGGCTTGGCTACGTAGCCATCGCGCCGAATTTTTATCATCGCAGCTTGCCCGGCGGCTTCTTGCCGTTCGGCGCCGAAGGCCGGGACCAAGGCTTTGAGTATTTGCACCAGTTGCGCCGGACTACGGTGATTGCGGACCTGCGAGCCGTCATGGCGTTCCTGCAGTCGCGCCAGGAGGTTTCCGGGCGCACCGGCATCCTCGGCTTCAGCATGGGCGGCCACATTGCCTACCTGGCCGCGACTCAGTTCGATATCGCCGCATGCGCATGTTTTTATGGCGGATGGATCACCAATACCGACATCGAGCTCGGCCGGCCCGAGCCGACCATAACGCTTACGCCTGGCATTGCACAACACGGCGGGCGCCTGGTTTACTTCGCCGGCGCGCTGGACCACGCCGTCACGCGCGAGCAGCGCGAGCTCCTGGCCGGCGCTCTCGAAGATGCCCATGTGCGGCATGAAATGGTGCTCTATCCGGACGCCCAGCACGGCTTCTTTTGCGAACAGCGCGAGACCTTCCATGAAGCATCGCGCGACGACGCCTGGCAGCGGGTCCAGGCCTTATTCGCCGAAGAGCTTCACGAACCAGGTCCGGCATGACGGTGTTGGGGACAAACCGCCCCAACGCTGTCATCAGGCGGCAAATCCGCCGTCGATAGTCAGGCTGGCGCCAGTGATGTACGCCGCCTCCGGGCCGGCCAGGTACGCCACGAAGCTGGCGATTTCCTCATCCTTGCCATAACGGCCGACCGGCATCATCGCTTTCAGGGTGGCGGCGAATTCGCTGCCGGCCGGATTCATCTCTGTGTCGACGGGGCCCGGCTGCACGTTGTTGATGGTGATGCCGCGCGGGCCGAGGTCGCGCGCCAGGCCGCGGGTCAGGCCGACCAGCGCCGATTTGCTCATCGCATAGGGGCCGCCGCCGGCAAACGGCACACGGTCGGCGTTGGTGCTGCCGATGTTGATGATCCTGCCGCCTTCCACCATGTGCCGCGCCGCTTCCTGCGTCGCCACGAACACGCTGCGCACATTGATCGCCAGCGTGCGGTCGAAATCTTCCAGGCTGAATTCTGCCAGCGGCGCAATCGCCAGCACGCCCGCATTGTTGACCAGGATATCGAGCCGGCCGAAAGCGGCGACGGTTTGCCCGATCGCCGCCTTGATGGCGTCGGCGTCGGCGCTGTCGGCGCGGATCGCCAGCGCGCGGCCGCCGGCGGCTTCGATGTCCCTGACCACTTGCGCGGCGCGTTCGGCCGAGCTGACATAGGTCAGGGCGACAGCGGCGCCGTTGCGCGCCAGCCGTTTGGCGATGGCGGCGCCGATGCCGCGTGAACCGCCTTGGACGAAAGCGACTTTATTGGAAAGTACGGCAGTTTCTTGATTGGTGGCCATGATATTTCTCCTTGTTGGTGGGGGCGCTTGCCGAAGTGGCCGGCGCCCGGTTGACAAGCGAAGTATCTGCCGATCATTATGTCGTTACTAGCCATTAATCCTCATATTCAATTGATACCAAAGGTTTAAAATAATCCTATGGAAACAATGATTGGCATGCAGTGTTTCGTCCGCAGCGCCGAGGCCGGCAGCTTTTCCGAAGCGGCGCGGCGGCTGGGCATGACCTCGGCGGCAGTCGGCAAGAACGTGGCGCGGCTGGAGACCGGGCTGGGTGTGCGCCTGTTCCATCGCAGCACCCGCAGCCTGGCCTTGACCGAGGCCGGCGAAAGTTTTTTGCATGAAATCAGGGATGGGCTGACGTCGATCCAGTCAGCCGTCGACAACCTGGCCAGCGCCGGCGGGCAGCCGGCCGGCATGCTCAAGGTCAGCATGGGCACGGGTTTCGGCCGGACCTACATGGTGCCGCTGCTGGCGCCGTTCCTGGCCAAGTATCCGGCGATCTCGCCCGACTGGCATTTCGATAACCGCCAGGTCGACTTGATCGCCCAAGGTTTCGATGCCGCCATCGGCGGCGGTTTCGAACTGCCGCCCGGCGTCGTGGCGCGTGAACTCGGGCCGGCGCATCGTGTGCTGGTAGCCGCGCCAGGCTATTTCAGCGAGCGGCCGGCGCCGGCTTCGCCGGCAGACCTGCATGCATTCGACGGCATTTTCATCCGTTCGCCGCAAACCGGGCGGGTGCGCCCCTGGCCGCTGCGCAACCGCGCCAATCAACAGGCGCCGGTGACGCTGCGCATGCGCATGACCATGAGCGATCCCGAAGCTGCCTGCGAGAGTGCGCAGATGGGCCTCGGCATCGCCCTGGTCAGCGTGCCGAACGCCTTGCCGTTCCTGCGCAGCGGCGCCCTGGTGCGCGTGCTGCCGGACTGGTACGTCGACGGCGGCACCCTGTCGCTCTACTTTGCCGCCCAAAAACTGCTGCCGGCCAAGACCCGGGTGTTTGTCGACTATGTGGTGGAACATTTCCGGGCGCAGGAACTGGCCAGGCATTTTTCGGCATTCTGAACCTGGTAAAGCGTAGGGCGTCAATAGCGCAGCGTATTGCGCCGCATGCATGAACGATGCGATCGCCAGCGAGTTGAGGTAACGGCTGGCGCTTAAAAGGGCGGTATTTCCAATTGGAAACTGTGCTAATTTAACGTTGCACCTCCCTCATACCGGTCGGGATGAACAATCATGCCAGCAAAGCTGATGCAAACACCCAAGACGGCGGCCGACAGCCAGCATCAGATATCGACTGCTCCAGTCTTGCCGCCTGCGATGGCGTCCAATGCCAATTATCTGAGTGCAATGGAAAACTACAGCTACGCAAGCAGCGCGATACAGCGCAGGGAAACGCCGGCGGCCCGGCCCGGGAGCCGGTCCGGCGCCGAAGCTGGCAGCACCGGACTGCCGGACAAGCTCAAGTCCGGTGTCGAAGCGTTGTCCGGCATGTCGCTGGACAACGTCCGGGTCCACTACAACTCGGCGCAACCGGCGCGCCTCCACGCGTTAGCCTTTACCCAAGGCACAGATATATTTATCGCCCCCGGACAGGAACGCCATCTTGCGCATGAGGCATGGCATGTGGTGCAGCAGGCGCAGGGCCGCGTAAAACCAACCATGCAGATGAAGGGCGGCGCGCAGGTGAACAACGACGCCGGGCTGGAGCATGAAGCTGACGCAATGGGAGCGAGGGCCATGGCGGCAAATCCCGCTACCGGACCCTTGCATCTGGACGGTAGAGCGATTGCGCGGAGACGAGGCGACGGCGCCGTACAACGCATGGGCGAGGATGAACTGGCGCAGCTCGATCCAGGCGAATTGAGTATCTACCGGGACTGGATAGAATGGGCCAAGGTGTATGGCGGTGCGAGAAAATCGGAGGCGCAAGTCCTCGACGAATATACGGTAGCAGGTCTCGAAGGCGCCCTTTCCGAATACACGACCAACCCATGGCGTCGTTACATCCGGTTGTTTGCAAGCATGGCCCGGACCGGAAATATTCCTCTGGAGATGTACCAGGTGATGATCTTCGACGACATCGCCCAGGTCAAAGCCCCCGAATTGGCGTTAGACCTGACGCGCCTGGCCGGCATCAAAGGACTGGGCCTGGATGAGCTGGTGGCGCATCTCAATGCGTGGAAAGATGTTGTCGAACCGAGGGGGTATCCATTTCCGTTCGCCAGCCCAGAGAACTTTGGCCGCTTCAAGGCAAGAATTGGAGCATTGGTCGAAGCCCTGGGGATCCACCCTACTGCGATCCGGGTGCAGGGCTCGAGCTTGCGCAATCCGGCTCCGGGCGACATCGACATAGGCGTGATGGTGGACCAGGCGGAGTACACGCGGCTCGGCGTCATTTTGAGCGCGGCGGAAACCTCGACCCGTGCGCAGAAGCAGACTGCGAAGGCGCTGGCCAAAGGTAAAATTGATCCTCGCCAGCTTTCATTCCTGAACAAGAGCGCTGACAATGTCATCCGGGTTTTTGAGCTGGCCAAGGCAGCAGCCGTTGCCGGCGGGGTGGATTTAAAGGTGCAGGTATCCGTCATCCTGATTGGTTCAGGCTTCGACAGCGCACCATTTTTAAATTTCTGATGCGAGAGCTCCATGGTGCAGCGCCGTTTTTTTCCTGATCAGTCACTGAGTCCCGGGACTGAGCTCAAGCCCGAAGACCTGTCCCTGAGGTCTGCTTATGTGGCGGCGGTACATGATCACGCCGATGCGCCAGGCCGGCTTGAAATCGTCGTTGAAGGCCAGATCAGGCAAGTCGTCTATCACGGCGCGCATATCCCGGAAGACCTGTTCAAGGTCCACCATGAAGAATATCCCGCCAGCGGAATGATCATCAAAATGCTGCAAGGCCCTGCGGACGGCGGCGAGATCGAAGAAACATCGCGCTATTCAGCACAAGGCGAGCTGCTGGAGATCATCCGCGAGTATCACAAAAATTCTGTCATCACCTTGGTTGAATATCGCGACGGCGAGGGGAAATTATTTCGGAAAGACGTTTTTGAATACAAGAACGGCCAGCTGCTGCAAGTTCAAGTGCTCGACGCAGACGGGAAACTGCTGCATGTGCAGGTCTATTGAGATAACTCCAGCAGCACGTCCGCGGCATTTGCAATGCGCGCCCCACGCGCCGCCATATCCGCGATGAATTCACGATACTGTTCCTCGAACCCGCTCACCGGACTCATGCAATCGGTAACCAGCACCAGTTTCCCCATATTTTCCGGGCCGAAATGGTTGGCGATGTGTTCGGTGGTGGCCTTGACGCAATGGCTGCCCGCTTCACCGGCGATGTAGATGCAGTCGGCCTTGACCAGGCTGTCCAGGAATGCCTGGTTCGATTGCGTCAGCACGTCGTCCGGATCGGGCACCTCGGCCTGCACCGCGGAATAGTGCTCGGTCCACGGGTTGCTGCCTTTGCTGACCTTGCCGACGCTGCGCAGGGTCTGTTCTTCCCAGCGGTTGTAGGCGGCGCGCACATCGGCGTGGACATTGTGGCCCCATGAGCCGATTTCGCAATGGACCGGCCACACCATCAGCCGGTAACGCCCTGCCGCTTCCAGCCGGTCCAGGTAATGCAATACCCGCGGCAATGCTGCGGGCAGGCGCGGCAGGTAGCTGCCGGCGCGTACTTCGGCTGCCGAGATCTGGGTGAACGGCGTAACTTCGTTGCCGGCTGCGGTGGTCCAGAATCCGGGATGGGCGATATCGAGCCGGTGGTGCGAATCGAGCGTGATGCTGATGGCCTCGATGCCGGCGCCGCCGCGGTTGATCAGGTCCGCGACGCGCAGCATGTCGGCGTGGGCGCCGGGCACCGGCAGCGCTGCCGCCATTTTGCCGCCGCCGACCGGGTTATCGGGCAGGTAAGCGGCAGGCAGGTCGCAAAAATCGTTCTGTGGATCGATGATCAATAGGTGCAGGTTGCGGCGCATCTGTTTCTCCGGTTGCAGGCTGAACGGTTTGCCTGTTGCGCTTACAGCGCCGCCAGCATGGTTTTCAGCGCATCCTGCGTCGCCGGATCGCTCAGGCCCAGGCTGCCCTTGGTCTCCAGCAGGCGGTCGCGGCAGGCGGCCGGCCAGCCGAAGGCGTCGTCGTCCAGCGCCAGCCAGCTGGTCGGCTTGCGGCGTTCGACGTCGCGCCAGACCTGCATGCCGCGCGGCATGGTGTCGAATTCCGCAGGCGTCAGCTTGGGGTGGTGGAAGGTGGAGCCGATCACGCGTTCGCGCAGGCTTTCCGACAGCTCCTGCCGGGTAGCGTCGAAACCGAGCGCCCTGACCCAGCTGGTGGAGAGCACGATCTTGACTTCCGGATAGGGCGCCAGCAATTCTTCCAGGATCGGCATCCATTCAAAGAATGCCCGGTCCGGGGTGGCGATGTAGAGGCCGCGCTGGCGGTTGCGGATTACCTTGGCGTCATGCAGGACGCCGTTGTAGTCCAGGTAGATAATTTTCATAAAGCGTCGGTTATCAAGGTTGAATCGAGATTTCGCTCTCGGATTGGTGGCGCGGGCGTCAAAGCCAGGCACAGGAATGGCGCTATTAGACCATCAAGTTTACTCCAAGGGAATCGCGGCAGTGCCCGGATCCCGGCGCCGGCGTCAAAACAGCGCTCGGCCAGCAGGCTTAAAGCGCTGCGGATATACTCGAAAACCGCAAGCTGAACAAGGAAGTCGCTGTGATCCCAATTTCAATTCTGGACCTGGTCCGCATCCGCCAAGGCAGCGACGCGCGCAACGCGCTCGACCATGCGCGCGATCTGGCGTTGCACGCCGAGGGCTGGAACTACCGCCGTTTCTGGATGGCGGAACATCATAATATGCGCGGCATCGCCAGCGCCGCCACCTCGGTGGCGATCGGCCATGTGGCGGCCGGCACCAGCACCATCCGGGTAGGCGCCGGCGGCGTCATGCTGCCGAACCATGCGCCGCTGGTGATCGCCGAACAGTTCGGCACGCTCGCCGCGCTGTTCCCGGGCCGTATCGACCTCGGCCTGGGGCGCGCGCCCGGCACCGACCAGATCACCACGCGGGCGCTGCGGCGCGATCCGGCCAGCGCCGAATCGTTTCCGCAGGACGTGCTGGAGCTGCAGGCTTTCCTGGCGCCGGCCGAGCCGGACCAGCGCATCGTCGCCGTGCCCGGCCACGGCAGCAAGGTGCCGCTGTGGATCCTGGGATCGAGCACCTTCGGTTCCCGGCTGGCGGCGGAATTCGGGCTGCCCTACGCTTTTGCCTCGCATTTCGCACCCGATTCGCTGGAAATGGCGCTGCAGCTGTACCGCGCCCAGTTCAAGCCGTCCGAACAGCAGGCCCGGCCGCATGCCATGGTCGGCGTCAACATCATCGCCGCCGACACCGACGCCGAAGCGCGCCGCCTGGCGACTACCCAGCAGATGTCCTTCACCGACATGCATCGTGGCGTGCGCGGCCTGAGCAAGCCGCCTATCGACGATATCGAAACCTACTGGTCGCCGCTGGAAAAGGCGCAGGCTTCGCACATGCTGGCGTGTTCCATCATCGGTTCGCCGGAAACCGTGCGCGAAGGGCTGGAAAGATTCCTGCTGCGCACCGGCGCCGACGAGTTGATGATTGTCTCGGACATCTTCGAACACAAGGCGCGGCTGCACTCCTACGAGATCATCGCTGACGTGGCGCGCAGCGTGGAACCGATCCCGATGTCGCTCTGACGTGCAGCTGCCCGGCCTGCCTTCGCCCTGCCAGCTGCTGGAAAGCACGGCTTTCCTCGGACGCGAGATCTGGGTCAAGCGCGACGATCTGCTGCATGGCGAGGTCTCGGGGAATAAATTCCGCAAGCTCAAATACCAGCTATCGGCATTGCAAGGGAAGCCGGCAACGCTGGTCACCATGGGCGGCCGGTGGTCCAATCATTTGCATGCGCTGGCCCATGCCGCGGCCCTGGGCGGCTGGCCGGCCATCGGCCTGGTGCGCGGTGCGGCGGGGCTGGACAGCGCCACGCTGGACGATTGCCGGCGCCTGGGCATGCGCATCCAGTTTGTGTCGCGCGAGGATTACCGGCAGTTGCGCGAGGACCCGCAAGCCTGGCGCCGCCATATGGCTGCCGCCGGCGATAGCCATGCCTGGCTGCCCGAAGGCGGCAGCGCGCCGGCGGCGTTGCGCGGCGTCGCCGAGCTGGTGGATGAGCTGGCAACCGAGCTCCCTTTCAGTCCCGATGTGGTCATGGTCGCTTGCGGCACCGGCGCCACACTGGCCGGCATCCTGGCCGGATTGCAGGGCCGGGGCCGGGTGATCGGCGTCGCGGTCTTGAAGAATGCCGGTTACCTGCATCAGGAGATAACCCGCTTGCTGCTGCAGGCGGGTTACCCTGCCTACCGGAATTACGAATTGATTACCGACGCCCATCACGGCGGCTACGGCAAGGCGCCGCCCGAGCTGCGCCAGTTCTGCCGCGATTTTTCACGAGAATTCGCGGTGCCGATAGAACCGGTTTATACGGGCAAGCTGTTTCACGCTCTCAGGCGCTTGCAGCAGGCGCAGGCTTTCCATCCAGGTGAGCGAGTGCTCGCTGTGCATACCGGAGGCATGCAAGGAGCGCGCGGGTTTGCCGGCTAGCCCGGGTGGCAATCAATAAATCGTATCCCGGCGCACCTGCTCGCGCGGCTGCACGGAGTCGATATAACCGATGTCGCGCAGCAGGTGGTCGCTCAGGTCGCGGATATTCAGCACATATCTTGCCTTCTCCTCGGCTGGCGGCGCTGCGGCAGGCTGTGGCGGGACCAGGCGTTGCTGCCACCAGCCGTCAGTGTTTTTAACGGCCTGGAACAGTCCACCCAGCAAGCCTTGCGGGCGTGGCAATGTTGTCGCGATTTGGTCCGGTGTCGATACGCAGTTCATGGCAAGCTCACAAGTTGGTTGTAAGGAATATTCGCAGCGCTTTCAATACTGGTCAGAATATCGAACCACAGTCACTTAGGGAAACGACTTGTTCTAACCATCTTGGTCAGCTATGCTTACCATCATGAGCCGACTCCCATTGCATACCCTGCCCGTCTTCCGCACCGCCGCCCGCCTGCAGAATCTGCGTGCCACCGCGGTCGAAATGCACCTGACCCACAGCGCCGTCAGCCAGCAGATCGGCGTGCTCGAGCAGCAGCTCGGTTTCGCGCTGTTCGAGCGGCGCGGCCGCCGCATCGTGCTGAACCCGGCGGGCCAGGCGCTGCTGTGCAGCGTCGAATCGGCGCTGGCGCAGCTCGATGTCGGCGTGCTGGCTGCCGCCGCCACCGCCACCGGTGTCGCACAGCGGCTGCGGCTGACGGTGATGCCGTCTTTCCTGCAACGCTGGCTGCTGCCGCGCATGCAGCGCTGGCGCGAGCGCCATCCCGATATCGCGCTGGAGCTGCACTCTTCACAGCAGGTGATGGACCTGCAGCGCGACGGTTTTCACGCGGCGCTGCGCCAGGGGCGCGGCGGCTGGCCGGGGTTGAGCGATGAACGCCTGTTCGACAGTCCGCTGGTGGTGGTGGCTTCGCCGGCTACCGCGCGCCGTTTGCAAGGAGGCGGCGCTGCCGCCCTGGTGCATGAGGCGCTGCTGGGCGATGCCGACCAGTGGGATCTCTGGTTCAGCGAAAGCGGGCTGACAGTGAGGACCAATCCGGTGGCCAGTTTCAACGACGCCGGCTTGATGCTGCAGGCCGCCGAACAAGGCTTGGGGATTGCGCTGGGACGTGAATTCATGGTGGCCGACGCCTTGCGCGACGGCTTGCTGGTACAGCTGTCGGAACAACGGCTGGCGCCGGACGCCGACTTCGCTTCTTACTTCCTGGTCTATCCGCCCGCATTGTGCGACTGGACGCCGCTGCAGGCTTTGCGCAGCTGGCTGCATGACGAGGTCTGCGCCCTGCAGATGCCGGCTGTTGCGGCAGCGGAGGAATCGCCGCCGCCCGAGCGGCGCCGCAAGAAGGCGCCGTAGCGGAAATGGCAGCAGGTAAAATCAGGGCTGTTGCAGATCCCATCCTCTCATGACGCCGCCGGAGCACATCAAACGCCTTGCATGTTCCAGGTGCCTGCGCCCGCAGCGCAGCTGCATCTGCGGCTGGATCACGCCGCTTGAACCCGCGGTTGAAGTACTGATCCTGCAGCACCCGCTGGAAGTCGCCAACGCCAAAAACAGCGCCCGCCTGCTGCAGCTGAGCTTGACCGGCAGCCGGTTGGTGGTCGGCGAGATATTCGAGGAGCAGGCATTGCGGGCGCTGCTTCATGCACCGGCTGCCCGCCATTCCATCCTGCTGTACCCGGAAAGTCCCGATGACAAGGGATTGGGCTTGGCGACACCGCCCGCGCCGGACCAGGCCCTGCTGGATGCGCCGGCGCAATTGCGCCTGGTGGTGCTGGACGGCACCTGGCGCAAGAGCCGCAAGATGCTCTACCTGAATCCCTTGCTGCAGCAGCTGCCGCGGCTCTCGCTGCACAATCCGCCGGCGTCGCGCTACCTGGTCCGCAAGGCCCACGGCCCGGGGCAGCTGTCCACGCTGGAGGCGACTTGCCATGCCTTGATGCAGCTGGAGCATAATGAGGACGGATACCTGCCGTTGCTGACCGCGTTCGACGGCTTCGTGGCGCAGCAGCTGGCCTATGGGCGAGGCTAGTGGACTGTAACAGCCAAATCAAGAACGCTTGTCACGTACCCGACGCGCATGGCGGCGTTGCAAATGCTCGCAATAGTCTCGCTATTGCTCCGCTTTGCGCGGGGCGGCCATCCGCCTTGCCCTGCGCGCCGGGTACGCGCCCTTCACTCTCGATTCGGCTGTTACAGTCCACTAGTAAACGTGGTTTTCCGGCCACGCGCGGCATCGACTTCCTGCGCCCGCTCGTGTATCCTCCGCAGACTCTTCCAAAGTGTTTGTGTCTTTTCGGCAATAAACGCTTACCCCGCAAGCAATCCATCAGCAGCAAGACGACGGTCGCCAGTGACCGGCAACGCCAACGTGTGAGGACGCATGAAGGATTATTACGCCGTTCTCGGCATAGACAGCGATGCAACGGCCGGCGCCCTGAAAACCGCTTACCGCAAGAAGGCCGCGGAATTCCATCCCGACCGCAATGCCGCGCCCGACGCGCCCGCGCGGTTCCGCGATATCCAGGAAGCGTACGACCTGCTGTCGGATGCGGTGAAACGCCAGGAATACGACGAAAACCGGCGCCGCAGCCTGCTGGAAAACCCGCTTGAGACCGCCCAGCAAATCTGGACTACCTATATGAACAAGGTTCTGCAATGATGCTTTCCGCTTTTTTTGAAGATTTGACCAAGGCTTACCAGGCTGAGCTGGAGGATTTGCAAAGCGATTCCGAAGGCAACGACATCCTGGCCTCGCGTCTGAAAAGCAAGCGCGCGCAGTTTGCCCTGATGATGCCGATGATAGAAACCGATCCTGAAATGGTGGCGGTGGCTTTCCACGGCGGCGTCGACTTTACCAATCCGCAGGCGCTCACCATGCTGCTGGGCGAAGAACCGGACGACTTCCCATCCTGGACAGAAGTCGCCGACGCCGTGCAGTTCGAGCCGTGGGCGCAAAAACTGGCTGAGGTCGCCTTGCAGGAGCCGGGCGGCGAGCGTTTCCTGATCACCACCATTTGCCTTGAATACCTGCATGAGAAAAGCAACGGCAGCTACCAGGGCACATATAGCCAGGCCGATTCGGATGATGCGGTGGATGAAGTCGAGGGCGACGACGAGGACGACGGCCGCGACCTGGAAATCGAAGGCGCCGACTGGCTCGCGGAGCAAGGCTTCGAACGCCTGGGCTAAGCAATCTCAGACCTGGATATTTTTTGACATAGTGACTCCATGACAAACGCGCTAGTAGTAAAAGCTGCAAACCTGATCCGCAACGGCGATATCGCCGGCGCCGAATTCGCCCTGGTCAGCCTGGCTGAAACCGAGGGCGATTACGCGCTGGTGGCGGCGCTCGATACGCTGCCGCCGAAAGACCTGCTGGCGGTTATCCGCGAATACGACACGTCGAAAGAATCGGTGGTCAACCTGCTGGTGACACCGGAGCAGTTTGCGCGCGCCGTGGTCATGGAGCGGCTGTATGGCGACCATAGCCATGTGCGCTTGCGCGGCATGGTGAACGCGGTGCTGTTCCGCGACGACAGCCAGACCGGTGAATTCCTGGAAGCGATCGGCGATGTCGACGGCGGCTGCGAAGCGCTGATCGATTACCTGTCGGACCGCGATGAAGAAGTTGTGCACTTCGTCACCTATGACACGTTCAACGTCAACCGGACCGAAGAGGGCGACGAAGTCGACAAGTCGGAAGTCAGCGACCGCGACTGGAAAGAGCTGACCTGGCTGCTCAAGCATGAGCACCCCGACATGTTCGAGCAGATCTGGCCGGTGCTGAAAAAACGCATGAAGGAACGCCTGCGGCGCGAAGCAGAGCTGGAGCTGCAGGAACAGAAAAACCTCGAATCGCAGGATCGTCCGGCGGCTGCAACCCAGCCAGCCGCCGTTGCCGATCCGGGCGAAGAGTCGGCGCTCTAAGCACGCACCGTTTTCACTGTTGCAGGAACCCACGCATCCCATGTCCGACAAGCACCGGAATATAGAAGTCGTCGACAAGCGTCCTTTCTTTGAAAAGACGCTTGGTTTTGGCCTCAAGAACCGCATCCTGGACCAGGAAAAATGCCGCGCGATGATCGCCGACGCCGCCAAGGGCACGGTGCAGGTCGCCGCATTCTTCGGCACCAGCCACCTGCACACCGATCTTGAGAATGCGCGGCAGCGCATCGTCAACCTGATCAGCCTTTACCTGGAACATACGTTCAGCGGCGACCTGCAAAAAGCGGCGCAGTCCTTGCGCGACAATACTTTCCTGTCGCATTCGCGCGGCGGCAACGAGATGCTCAAGGCTCTGCATGCCTTGCCTGACTCTACCGTTTTCGGCGATACCAAGGGCCAGGGACTCAAGGAGTTCCAGGACGAGCGCACGCTGGCCAAGCCGTTTTCCCTCAACGCCTACCGGAAAGAATGCAAGGCGCGCGAAGAATGCGCGGCGGTGATTGCCGCGGCGCTGTGGTTTGCCGAGGTCCTGGGCCTGGAGCGTTCGGAGCTTGAATTCGCGGGGGCGGAAACGGTGATTCGCACGGCCTTGCTGGTGCGTCTCGGCGGCGGCGAGGAGTTTCCCGACCGGCTTGGTTTTGCCAGGCTGGTCGCGGCGGTGCGCGGCAGTAGCGGCGCCGGGAAATTGAAGATTTCGAAAAAGCTGCTGGACGACGTGCCGCTGGAATATCGCGGCGTTGCGGACAAGGTCCGGCGCGATATCGAGAAGCAGGATGGGCTGGCTGATCCTGCGGTGGGGCTCGATTCCTTGCTGAACCTTGTCGAGTTGCGCTATTTCGTGCGGGAGGGCGGGCTGGAGGATGTGGAGGGGTTTGATGCGCTGGTGTCGAAGGAGTGGCACAAGGTTACCAAGGGCAAGGAAGATCCGTATTCGCGGCTGACGGTTTTCATGTGTATCGCTGTTGGGGTGACGCCGAAGACGACGGTGTCTGAGACTGAGGCGCGGGCCATGGTTCGGAAGGTGCGCAAGGATGGGTTTGATAGCGGGGCGGTTTTGGCCTTTATCAGGGATTCGGCGCCGTTTGAAATCAAGGACAACCTGGTGTCTTTGTGGGAGGAGGAATTCCTGCCGGAGGCGGAGCAGTACCTGGTCGACGATGACGATCTCAAATACGCGCGGGCCATGAAGTTCCTGAAAGAGAACTGCAACGTCAAAGTCAAAAGCAGTTAAATGGGGTCGGAGTTTTTTTTCGCGTCTTTTGCGAAAATTACTCTGAGGTAGCCCGGCTTTGATGGACATCTCAAATAGGGGACAATATGTCCTCGAGAGGAACCCATGAAAGCAAA
>NZ_JBANDC010000026.1:0-58497 GCF_038896935.1 Collimonas rhizosphaerae | reverse complement strand
CGCCAGCCTTCTCTTTAAGTCGGGCTGGGATATCGCATCCGGAAACTAGCAATGCAAACTTTGAATGTGGGATGTTGCTGACCGTCTCGCATGACGTCGCTGTTTGATTTCGTGCGCGTCAAAACAGTGCGGAGAAAATGACGAGGAGGGGGGGCAATCGACCTGCATCCGAGAATTTTCTTGACAGCAATCATGATCCGTCTTTCTACGATGCAATCTCGGAATGAAATAGAAAACGCACCAATTCTTTCTCATGAGAATGGTCGTTTTCGTACCGCGGAATGTTAGCTTAAAGTATAGACGAAAGTGCCATTTTAACTAGGGCTCGTTGCGGCATCTTGCGCAAAAAAATATCGTCGAAATTATTGTTTTCCGCGGGGTAATAAACCTGCTTTTCTCTGAAATAAAATTTGGAGTATGCTCGTCGTGACGACAACACCCGCGCACTAAAATTTCACAAATTGATGAAGGGCAGGCAGGCTTGTTGCTGCATAAAAATAGAATGGCAACTGGAAAATATACCGCGCCATTTTTAATCGGGAAGCAATTGAGCAATGCAATATTCCCGCTGTCCAACATCTCTGCGCGGTTGTCACGCAATGTGGCTTTGCACTGGTCGAAATCATGGTTGGCAGTGGCGCTCATGGGGATACTTAGCGATTAGCGACGCTGATTTTTTCCAAGTTGATGGGAGGCACCGATGATGCACGGATTCTCGCAGCCCGCCGGGATATTGCGACCTTGATGCAGGCGCTGAAAATATAAAAGCCGGCAATATCGCCGATGCACTATCGCGCTGCAAGCCGACCAATTCGAGTACCGACGGCGTTCTCGGTCCAGATGGAATGGCGATCTTCAAGCGTCTGCCGGCAGCTTGCATTTACCGCCGGATCTGGCCGTCGCCGTGGCCGATTTTTTCGACGCGCTTGCCTGGCGCCAAGGAGATCTCGGCAACCGACAATCCGGAACCGGTGGCGTTTCCCACCAGCTCCTTTGGGACAATGGCAAGGTCCGCATGTGCCGCACGGCAAGCGACTCCATGTCATTGATGATGCGCGAATCCAGCTATGGCACGATGCTGTGGACCAGGGAGCAATAGGAACATGGGTGGCTATTTCAAAAGTATTATCGGCAAAAACATGCGCCGCCATAGCGCGCGCATGCCCGCGTTCGTCAGCCTGGTTTTGTTCATGCTGCTATGTGCCTGCGCCGCGTACTGGGGCATGACGTTGCTCAAGCCGCCGCTACGGGCGGTTGCACCGCCGCCTCAAACAGAGGCGCCGCAGATTGATATTTCTCAAGCGGCCGGATTGTTTGGCGGCCATGAAAGCACGGCTGCCAGCAACTACCGGCTGACGGGGGTGGTAGTAGCGCAAAATGCTGCGGAAAGCGTGGCCATCCTGAGTGCGGAGGGCCAGCCCGCGCAAGTGGTCCGGGTCGGCAAAGAAGTGCAGCCGGGAACCGGCATCAAGGAAGTGCATAAGACCTATGTACTGCTGTCGGAAGGCGGCATTCTCAAACGGTTAATCCTGCCCGAGCACGCCGAGACCAAACTGGAGATGGCGTCAGCGGGTCCGCCTGCGGCGCCGGTGCCGCTGCCTGCGGCTCCACCTGAGGTGCCCGTAGCTCTACCCACCGCGCCGGCAATCCCGCCTGCTGCGTCAGCGACCCCGCCCGCGGTGGCCACCCCATCTGCGGCGTCCGCGACCCCATCCACAGCGCCTGCGACACGACCCGGCAGGCCGCATCATGCCAACCGTTAGCCGTTTTTATTGAATCGAAGCGCAGTATTTGCGCAGGCGTCGTTTGTTACAAAGATTTCTATTGGCAAAAAAGACATTCATCCTATAAACTGTCACCAACGTAACAATGAATAACAAGTAGTTACAGTTAAAATAATTCGGGGCAATGACCGCATTGCATCTCCGAATTCATAAGGGGGACTTATGAAAATTCTCTCCATATTCGGCACCCGCCCGGAAGCCATCAAGATGGCGCCGGTGCTCAAGAGTCTCGCGTTGGAGGCAGAAATCGAGTCCCTTGTCTGCACCACCGGGCAACACCGCAGCATGCTGCGGCAGGTACTGGACGTTTTCGAATTGCAGACCGATTTCGATCTGGACCTGATGGTGTCGAACCAGACATTGAATGGCCTAAGCTCCCGTCTTTTCACGGCACTCGATCCCTTGATAGAGCAAGTAAAGCCGGATCGCGTGCTGGTGCATGGGGACACGACGACGGCTATGGTGGGCGCCGTTGCTGCGTTCCATCGCGGGATCCCGGTTGCGCATGTCGAAGCCGGACTGCGTACCGGCAATTTGAAACAACCCTGGCCTGAAGAGATGAATCGCAGGGTGGTCGACGTCGTCAGCGACTTGCTGTTTGCGCCAACTGAAGGATCGAAACAAAATCTATGCAGGGAAAATCTGGCCGGCAAGGTCTATATCACCGGCAATACGGTGATCGATGCCTTGATGGTTTCCAGTACGCGGATTTCGCTTGACGACGCATTGCGCGCCGGGCTCGATGCGCAATTCCCCTTCCTCCAATCGGGCCGCAAGATTCTGCTGGTTACCGGCCACCGGAGGGAAAATTTCGGGCCAGGATTTCAGAATATCTGCACGGCGCTGGCCGAGCTTTCCGCGCGTTCCGACATTGATATCGTCTATCCGGTGCATCTTAATCCCAATGTGCAGCAACCGGTATCGACAGCCCTGTCTCATCTGCCCAACGTACACCTGATTGCGCCGCTGGATTATCTCTCGTTCGTACGTTTGATGCAGCGCGCGCATGTCATTCTCACTGACTCCGGCGGCGTCCAGGAAGAAGCGCCGTCCCTGGGCAAGCCGGTGCTGGTGATGCGCGACGTCACCGAAAGGCCGGAGGCGGTTCTCGCAGGCACGGTCGAACTGGTGGGCACCGACGTGGAGCGCATCGTTACGGCTGTCCATAGGCTGTATGACGATGAAGCCGCATGGAGGTCGTTTGCCCAACACCACAATCCCTATGGAGACGGCTACGCCTCGCAGCGCATCGTGGCAGCCTTGCTCAACCGGACCGTATCGGAATTCACCGCGCAGCCGGAAATATCGCATCAGGTAGCAGTAGATGGTCAAGAGGATCCCGTAGTCATTTAGCGTCCATGTCCTGGGATTTCGTTCGATTGTAAAGTCTTCTTGCATTGATTTTTCAGGGCATCATGACAACCAACTGGCTACATTTCCTTGCTGATTATTATGCGCTGCTGGAACTTACCACCTGCGTTGTCGCGGTATTGTTTCTGGTGTCGGCGGCTGACGATCTGTTTGTCGATGCCTGGTACTGGATCCGCCAGGCTTACCGTCGGCTGACCAGAACGCGCACCTATCGGCCGGTCACGGAACAGCAACTGGAGCAACACGCCGAGCAGCCGCTTGCGATCATGGTGCCGGCGTGGCTAGAGTATGACGTGATCGCCCAAATGATCGAAAACATGGTGACGGTTCTCAACTACCGCAACTATGTGATTTTCGTTGGAACCTATGTCAATGATGCGCACACCATTGCAGAGGTGGAGCGGATGCGTCGCCGCTACAAGCAATTGCATCGGGTCGAAGTGCCCCATGCGGGGCCTACCTGCAAGGCGGACTGCCTGAATTGGATCATCAACGCGATTTTCCTGCATGAGAAGAAGCGCGGTTATCAATTTGCCGGCGTCATTCTTCACGATAGCGAAGATGTGCTGCATTCTCTCGAACTCAAATTCTTCAATTACCTGCTGCCGCGCAAGGACATGATCCAGCTTCCTGTGATGTCGCTCGAACGCAAATGGTCCGAGCTGGTGGCAGGAACCTATATGGATGAGTTCGCGGAGTCGCATGCCAAGGACATCGTTGTCAGGGAAAGCATCAGCGGCATGGTGCCTTCGGCTGGCGTCGGGACCTGTTTTTCTCGGCGCGCCCTGCAGGCGCTGGCCAGCGACAATCAAAACCAGCCTTTCAACACGGACACCCTGACTGAAGACTATGACATTGGCGCGCGTCTGGCGAGCATAGGGATGACATCCATATTTGCCCGTTTTCCTGTCCATTTTTCGGTCAATCGCAAAACATGGTTCGGTTTCGGAAAGGAGCGCCAGGTCACGCTCAAGATGCCGCTATGCGTGCGCGAGTATTTTCCCGACCACTTCAAGACGGCCTACCGGCAAAAAACGCGATGGGTATTGGGCATCAGCCTGCAAGGATGGGCGCAAATCGGCTGGAGCGGCTCGCTTGCAAACAAATACCTGTTGTTTCGGGACCGCAAAGGCATCGTCACCGCCCTCGTCAGCGTTCCTGCTTATCTGCTGCTGTTGCAATTCCTGCCGTTCTGGATCGCCGACCATTTCGGATTCTGGAAACTCGCCTCCGGGTCAGTGCTGCAATCGCAAACATGGCTCCATTACGTGCTCTACGCCAACCTGTCCGCACTGGCGTTGCGCGCCTCCCAACGTGCCTATTTTGTCAGTCGCTTGTACGGACCTGTACATGGGTTGCTTTCCGCGCCGCGCATGGTGGTTGCCAATTTTATTAACTTCGTGGCAGTGGCTCGGGCCTGGAAATTGTTCCTGGCGCACCTGCTGTTCGGGAAGCGCCTGGCATGGGACAAGACCATGCACGACTTCCCCTCCGACGATCGCCTCATGCGCACGCGCCAACGCCTCGGTGAACTGCTGGTTTCATGGCAGGCAATCACCGAGGAGGATATGAAAAAGGGATTGCAGGAACATACGGAGATGCACCTTCCCCTTGGGCACATATTAGTGGCCCGCGGTTATATCGACGAAGAAACCCTGGCGGAAGCAATCGCCTTCCAGTCCGACCTGTCGCGCGCCGAAATCAGGATCGCGGCCTCCTTGCCCGCCCCGGTATCGCTTGATATGTGTGTAAGGCTGGGCGCGATGCCGATCGGGCAGGACGCCAATGGCAAGCCGATTGTCGCAGTCGGCAAGCCGCTTGCCGATGATGCGCTCAGGGAGCTTGCCTCAGCCTTTGGCACACAGCCCGTGCAACATATTGCGCGGGACAGCGAAATAGTCTCCGGATTGCGCCTGGCCATGGCCGAAATGAATGCAAAATCCATCAAAAGAGAATTTAAAGGCGCATCGCTCCTTGGCGAACTACTGATCCATAATGGGAAAATCACGCGGGAAACGCTGGAGCAGGCGATGCAGCACTATATCTCTCCGCAACATGGCCGCATTGGCGACTATCTCGTCGGTCGCGGGCTGGTGTCGCGCGAGGTTATCGAAGAAACTGTGCAGCAGCAAATGGCTCTGCTCAGACTAGCATTGGGAGTGGCATGAGAAAATACCCGGTTTCGCTGCGTTTCCTGGGCAGCAGTCTTGCTGCCGTCACCTTGCTTGTAGCCACTGGCGCCGGCGCCGCGGAGCGGCCGCTTAGCGGCCAGGCATATCGGATTGCCGATGAGGCCTACAAGGCTTTTGCACAAGGGGAATATGATGTCGCGGCGGCAAAGGCGCGCGAGGCGATCCGCTTGCGGCCGGATGTCGCGCGTCTTCGCGACCTCCTGCAAAAGGCTGAGCTGGCGCGTCGCACGATGCAGGCGCAGCTTGCCTTCAACGCTTCCGCGGCTTCTTATCAGGCCCTGGAGCGCCGCGACTTCGCGCAGGCGGTAGAGCTGGCGCGCAAGGCGGTGGATTACCTGCCTGCCGTGCCGGCATTTCGCATCGCCCTGATCAATGCGCTGGTTGCGGCGGGAGAGCTTGAGCAAGCGGAGCAAGCTGCTTCCGACATGATCAAGCCAGACACGTCGTCGAGCGAAGCGCTGCTACTGCGCGGTGCAATACGCCAGCAACGCGGTGCTGTCGAATCTGCGCAAACAGACTTCGATCAAGCGCTGTCGAGTGCAGGCCCCGCTGCGCAGCGAGGCATCCGGCTGGTGGCTGCCGACGCCGCGTTGGCCAATGGCGATCCACAGCGGGCGCTGCGTCTGCTCGAACCTCTGCAGGGCAGGGAGGACAAGGAAGCGGCAGCGCGGCGTGCGCTGGCGACAATCATGCGTGGCCGGTCCGGCACAAGCCACGCCGCCCTGGCGTTCAGCTTCCCGCTTGTCAGCTGCACGTCCGGACCTGACTTGGTCTCGGCATGCGACATCAATCCCGGTGCAACGTCTGCGGATCCGGGATTCATGCTTGCCGATCAAGCATATCGCGCTTTCGCCGACAAGAACTACGCTCTAGCGAGCAGCAAGGCCGGCGAAGCGACCCAATTGTCTCCTCGCGACCTTAGCTATCGCCGCTTGCAGGTGCAGGCGCTGAGCGCGCAGGGATCGCTGGCCGAGGCAGAACAGGCCGCAAATGCCGCCTTGGCCGACTTCGGAAACGATGCCGACATGCTGCTGGCGCGCGCCGATATACGAAAACGCCGCGGAAACCTGGATGCAGCCCAGGCTGATTATGCTGCCGTGCTGAGCGCGCCGGACAAAACCACCAGGACCGAGATCTCGGCATTGATCGGGCTCGGCCGGAAAGAAGACGCGCGCGCGCGCCTGGCAGCGGCGGCCAGCTCTCCAGAGAAAGGATCCGAACTTGAGCTAGCCTATCTTGCCCTCCAGGCGGGAGATAACCAGGATGCGCTCGAGCTGTTCAACCGTGCGGAGGCGCAGGGCACGCTCACCGATGCCGCTCGCCACGACGCAGCCTACACCGCCGCGCGCCAGGGTCGCAATGAACAGGCAATCGGGTACCTCAACCGGACTGTCGATGCGGCGCAAGCAGGCCGTCTTACGCTGGATGCGCAGCAGGTCTACGATGTGCGACGCGAATCCGCTGACCTGGAGCGCCGCTGGGGGATGCGGGCAACACTGAGCGATAGAGGCGTTGCCGCGGCGGGCATCGGGGTGCCGCGTGGCGGCACGATCGACGGCAAGGACATCGCCGCGGAAGTATACTGGCGCCCGTTTGGATTGCAGAATGGGGCGCTGGTGGAGGTCTATGGCCGGGTCAATGAAACATTAAGCGGCGGATCGGGGGTCCCGACCGGATCTGCCACAGCCCAGGCTGCGCTCGGCGCACGCGTGAAACCGTTCAGCGAGGTCAACGCCATACTGGCGCTCGAGCGCCTGGTGCCATTGGGGGACGCTACCAGCGGCGACTGGCTTGCCCGGGCTGGCTTCTCTTCGGATGCCGGACTGGATTTGCACGCGGAGCAAACCAGCTGGCTGAGTACGCACGTGTATGCTGAAGCAGGACATTACTTCCAGCATCCGCAAAGCTATGCCACCCTTGAAGGGCAATTGGGGCGTAGTTATCGGCTTGGCGAAAGCGGGTCGACCCTGGTCCTGTTTCCGCACCTCGTGATGGGGGCGGACTATGATTCCGGCCTCATTGAGCACGACAAAAAAGCAATCGGAAGCGGCATCGGAACCAATATGCGTTATTGGTTCCGGCAGGATTACTATAACGCGCCGCGCTCCTATTTCGACCTGTCGCTGCAGTACCGCTGGCGCATTGCCGGCGACAAGCGGGCCGAAGGCTGGTTCATCCGGCTCAGCGCCTCGTATTGAGCAAGCGATGCGCCGGCGCGCCTGATCAAGGAAGCGAACCATGAAGATGCACCTCGCCGTTTGCAATGTGAAGTCGAGGGCGAATTTGCGCAGGTTCAATCGGCGCCGCATATTAGGCATGCTTGTGGTGGCAACGCTCTGCGGTTGCCAGCAGGACCCGCTGCAAGCCAGGCTCAAGCAATCTCCGCCGACGCGGGTGCGAGGAATCGTGTGGCAGCTCGATGACCAGACGCTGCATCCTATGGGAAACTGGGAAAGGCTAGGGGCGCGTGAGCTGCTCATCCAATGGACGGCCGTGGATGGCATCAACTACCTGCCAGGCGCCGAGGGCCGCGCTGCCGCGAGATTTCCTGATTGGCAGCGGATTGCAGCTGAACCTTGGGCGAACAAAGTGATTGTCGGATTGGCAGGCAGGTTCGACGAAACGGCGGCCCGCGCAAATGTTGCCGCGCTAATTGAAGAGTCGCGCAAGCTTGCCGCGTTGCCGACGCCGCTGCATGTGGCGGGTTGGTTCTTTCCACTGGAGGTCGATTCGAGCTGGTCCGATGCAGCTCGCCTTGGCCCGCTGCTGGCAGCTTTGCCGCGGCCACTGTGGATCAGCGTGTATGACAGCGCCAATGTCGGCGCCGATACGTTGTCGCAATGGCTTGCTTCCTGGCTGCCGCCAGACGTGGGTATTTTCTTTCAGGATGGCGTCGGTATCCACGCGCGCGAGGCAAGCGTGGCCCGGCATTATGCAGACGTGCTGGCTGCTCGTTTTGGAAAGCAGCGGGTACGTATCATCGCAGAAGCGTTTCGACCCCGCCAGGGAGGAGGATTCCGCCCGGCCACAGCCGCAGAACTCAAGCCGCAACTTGCCGTCTATGACGGTTTTTCCGTTTACTTGTTCGATGGTCCGCATTACCTGAACCGCGACCTGGTGAATGAGCTGGCCGGTCCAGAAAATGCTGCAGAAAATGGGGGCTGAGGCTCAGTCGAATACCGCTAGGGGCATTCGACTGAGCCTCAGCCCCTTGCCGCAGATGCTATGAAGGACTACCCAAGTCAGTGCCCTCAACCAGGAATGGAAGTTGTGGAAGCCATTATTGGTCAGGAGCGCTGAAACGAACGCGCCTGAGATAGTCCTTCAAGGCAGCAGGAGCGGATTGTTCTTAACTGCCCGACAATACGTTATTGAATGTCGACCACAGCGGTTGTGTGGACGGCACCAAGTCTTCTTTGCCATACCACCAGAAATAGCCGCCGATATAGTTTTTCACAGGTGGCTTCAAGGTGTAGTAGCGCGTCAGGTAGGCTGCCTTGTTGGTAGTGGTGGTGCCGGTTTCGCCAAATCCGACCTTGGAGTTCGGAAACATGGCCGACAGCTTCGTAAACACGGCATTCCAGTCAGGAACCAAACCGTTGCAGTCCTCTTCGTAGTAGCTGACCAGCACGTAGTCAAGCCCGGTTTTCATGCGCGCCGGAATATTCGCATTCGCCCAGGTGAACATCTCGTTCGCTGGATTGGACCAGCAGTCCTGGTTGTAGTACAGCGTCAGAGCGGCAGTCTTGCCTTGCCCTTTGGTCAGGTCGTAAGCACCGGTCATCTTGGCGACTACGTCGGCGTTTTTGCCTAGCCACTCACCATTGATTTCGTTACCGATTTCCCAGATGTTCACCACGTCGCCAAGGGCTGCCATGTATTCGCTTGTGCGGTTCAGGTATTGCTGGACCGTGTATTGATCCATCGCCGAGGAGTCAAGGATCTCACCCATCACATAACTGACTTTGTTGATCGCTACAGCCGCGTTGCGGTAGCCGGATGCAGGCTGCCATTCGTCGAACACAATGCGAGTGGTCGGCTTTTTCGACAGTTGGGACAGGGCGGCGGTGGTGGCAGTCAATCCCGATATGTCGTCAATGGTTATGCCGTACATTTGCTGGTTGGCGTAACTGACTGCAGTAGTAGTGGTAGTCGTTGTCGTCGGCGCTGGCGCCGGGGTCCGCGATCTCCATGCGTTCGCCTCGCCATGTAAAACCATACCGAGCATGGCGCCTAAAATGATGGTGACAGATTTCAATTTATACATTACAATTCCATAAGATTGAGAAATAATTTGTTATTTACAACCTTTAGTCGCCGTGTCCATTGCGAGCCCCTTTCCGCATTGGGGCATCGGATACGCCGAATTCAGGTCAGCGTGAACCATCGCTGCTTGATTCATGTCCGAACGAGCAGCATCATTCGACCAAGAAACGGCTGGTATCTTGGCGAAGAAGAAAAATCTTGAAAAACGTCTTGCACTGCTGCGGGTGATAAATCGGAATTCATTGCCAGGGCTGGTCGACCTTGCAACTGGTCAACCGATTGGCATACTTATCCCCCTGCCTGATGTGCGGACGCATACAACTCTGGCGTGCATGCGAGCCCAGGTCCATCCCCAAAAAAGTATATGACCCGCGGAAACGGGGGCGCGCTAGCGCCACCGAACAAGCTCGTGGCGACAGCCACAGGCTATGGACGGCATGGGTATCAAGGCTGCACAGCGCAAACGCCTGGGATTATTTCATTCGTTACCTCCTTCCTTCAGTTGTGGTGCTCAGATTGATTGACGGCTCAGCTGCCTTCAGTGAAATTACATCGTTTACCAATGCAAAATAGCCCGCCAATTCCCTGAGATCCTCATGGAACAGCAGGCTGGTGCAGCTGAGATGGTCTCCGCGGAGATCTTTGGCTTGAGAGTGCGGAAGCGTGGCTAGGTCAGAAGCGAGGGAAGAAAACCCAGCTATTCGGCGCGACTCGGCCACGGCCGTAGTTCGAGTTTGCGCTGTGAAGCGAACATCCCGGCGCGTCATGCCACAAACTGCTTTACGGTTGAATGTGTAAGCGAGTGCAGGGGAGATGCTCTAACCACCGGCCAATTAGCGTTCTTCCCTGCATTCGTCGATCGAACAGCAGTGACGCTTGCCGCGTGACAAGAGCTTGCATTTCCCATAATCCTCTTGACAGCTTGCGAAAGTCGGCCTTGGGAACAATAGGGGGCTTCATATTGTTTTTCCATGGGCGAAGTATACCTAACACTTCTGTCTCAGGAATTTATTCTAGCTATCGTTCAGAATGGATTAATCAATGTTTAGTGATGAATATTGTCAAAATTTACCGGGAGATGCCAGAAAATACACGTGGATACGTGATATTTTTCTAAACTTGACAGAAAATTTGAATGCAGAACTTCCTGTTTCATACCGGTCGCCGTCGCCACTTGATGAAGGATTTTTTTTAGAAGCGGGGGCGGCTATAACTGCTTTGGCAGAATGAAGAAGGGAATTTACAATGACGCCATTTTCGCGCCGGTTACTGCAAGCTTGGATCCCGTTCACTCGCAAATCCTGCGTAATTGACTTCAAGCATCCTTTGATTTGAGGTGATGGCCGCCCATACGAAATTTATCTCTGTGATCTCCCATCAAGGCGCGCAATTCTTTGATCTTGAGGTCGCTGATTTCTTGCATCTGGATCAGAAGCGACGCGCCAACTGGCAAACGATGATGGCGAAGCTTGCTGATGACTGGTGGTGCGACTTCGAGTGCGCGTGCCAGGGCCGCATCATTTTTCAAATGTAATTTCTCAATCAAAGAATCAAGCAGGTGATTTGGATCATAGGTTTCCTGCTCGTTGACCTGGTTCTTGCCTGGATCGGCGGAGGCGGAGGTGGTGTTCATGTCAAGTGACTCCTCATGTTGTACTAAACATTACAATCATTAACACAGAGACAATGTCCAATATAGCAAAATTGTTTTCAATTTCATATATCAGTATTGTTATGATTTGCTAAATCGATATAATTTATTTCTTTTAAGAAAGTAAATTGTGGAAATAAATTTTTTTAAAATGGCTATAAAAGCCATATAATGCAACCTCCTTAGGGGAGTAGCCGCCTTCGTCTTTCGAAGAGCGCATGTCAACATACTTGGCGCTGTATCCGATTTACGCCATGGCATGCGCGACCGCACGGTTTGGCAAGACCTATGGTGCTTCCCTTTACCCGGCCGGGCGAAGGCGTCGCGCCATTCGTCAGTGCCCGGCCCTCAGGATTCCACATGCTTATTCATCGCCAATGGCAGCGCCAGGATGCTGCCACAGCCAGTTCCGCCAAGCCGCTTCACCTTTCATTTTTTCTTTCGCCGGCATCCGTGGTTTATCCGACGGAGGCACGCTCATGATGCTCAGCTTTGCTCTGCTGCTCGGTTCGGCCGTAGTGATCTACCTTTCCTGTGAATATTTCGTCAACAGCATCGAATGGGTCGGACGCCGGCTCGGCATCGCGCAAAGCGCGGTAGGCACGGTACTGGCGGCGTTCGGCACGGCCTTGCCGGAAAGCGTGGTGACATTTGTCGCCGTGGTGTTCGGGCGCGATGCGGCGCACCGGGAAATCGGCGTCGGCGCGGCGCTGGGCGGGCCGCTGGTGCTGGCGACCATTGCTTATGCGGTGGTGGGCCTGATGTTCATCCTGAACCGCAAAAAAATCGGCGGCATGCTGCTGTCGGCCAGCGCTGCGCAGCGGCTGAGCCGGGACCAGGCCTGGTTCATCGGGATCTTCGTGGTCAAGGTCGGCCTGGGGCTGGTGGCGTTTGCGGTCAAGCCTTGGCTCGGTGTGTTTTTCCTGCTGGCCTACGGCGCATATATCTGGGGCGAGATGCGCAAGGAAGAAGACGCCGATGCCGAGATAAACGACCTGGAACCCTTGAAATTCCGGCCGCACGATGCCCAGCCGGGCATCGGCTGGGCCTTGCTGCAGACCCTGGTGGCGCTGGTGGTGATTTTCCTCAGTTCGCAGCTGTTCGTGCATCAGCTGGGCGATATCGCGCCATGGCTGGGCATCTCGCCGCAACTGGCTGCGCTGCTGCTGAGCCCGGTCGCGACCGAGTTGCCGGAAATCCTGAATGCGGTAATCTGGGTCAGGCAGGGCAAGCAGAACCTGGCCTTGAGCAATATCAGCGGCGCCATGATGATCCAGGCGACTATCCCGACTGCGCTGGTGCTGATCTTTACGCCATGGATGCTGGGACCGGCGCTGGTGTGGGCGGCGGCGGTGACGATGATGTCGATGTTCGGCCTCTACGTGCTGCTGCGCAAAGGCATGCTGAGCGGCGGCCGGCTGGCAGTGTTCGGTTTGCTGTACCTGGTATTTGCCGCCGGCCTGGGGTGGATCGGCGTGCACTGAGCTGAAGCAAAACGCCCTATAATGTTGTTGTTTTCATCTCGGCGCCGGGACGACCCGGCGCCGTATCTTTATCCGGGGACGACCCCATCTTTCCGGAGGTCGGATGGCCTGGATCATTCTCTTTCTCGCCGGCCTGGCCGAAATCGTCTGGGCTGTCGGCCTCAAATATTCCGAAGGGTTCAGCCGCCTGTGGCCGTCCGTGATCACGGTGGCCGGCATGGCTGTCAGCATCTGGCTGCTGGCGTTGGCGATGCGCACTTTGCCGCTCGGTACCGCTTATGCGGTATGGACCGGCATCGGCGCGGTCGGCTCCTTCATCGCTGGCATCGTGCTGCTGGGCGAAACGGCGAGCCTGGCGCGCGTCGCCAGCGTCAGCCTGATCGTGCTGGGTTTGATCGGGCTGAAACTGTCGACCGCAGGCTGATACTTCTATGCGGCGGCGTTGATCTTGGTGGCGGCGCTGACCGCTTTCGATTCGAATCCGGCATGCGCTCTCAAGGCTTGGTAGCGCAGGCAGGTGACGCGCAGGAAAGAGGCGAAATTGCTGGCCTCGCCCAGGTGCGTGGTGACTTCGTCGTGCAGTTTGGCGATCAGCTGGTTGGTGGTCAAATCGTTATCCGCCGCCAGTTCCGCCAGGGTTTGCCAGAACAGGTTTTCCAGCTTGATGGTGGTGATGACGCCCATGATGCGCACCGAACGGGCGCGCGATTCGTACAGGATGGGATCGGCTTGGGCATAAATCTGACACATCGGATACCTCGTTTCTTGAACAATCGCAGTGAGCGGCCCGCCTTGCGGCCGGCCGCATCGCATCCATCATAACTCGATGCGGGTTCCCAATGCGGCCAGGAACAGCGCCAGCCAGGCCGGATGGGCCGGCCATGCCGGCGCGGTCACCAGGTTGCCGTCGCGGTGG
This sequence comes from Collimonas rhizosphaerae, assembly GCF_038896935.1. Lineage (NCBI taxonomy): Bacteria > Pseudomonadati > Pseudomonadota > Betaproteobacteria > Burkholderiales > Oxalobacteraceae > Collimonas > Collimonas rhizosphaerae. Next base: position 44,833 of record NZ_JBANDC010000026.1, on the reverse strand, counting down.
GCGGCGGTGATGTCGATTTCCGCATATTTGCCGCCCGCCAGCTTGACTTCCGGGGCGCAGGCCGGATAGGCGGAACAGGTTTTTCCTTCCAGCACGCCGGCCGCCGCCAGCAGTTGCGGGCCGTGGCAGACCGCTGCGATCGGTTTGTCGGCGGCATGGAACTGCTGGACGATTTCGATCACGCGCGGATTCAGGCGCAGGTATTCGGGGGCTCTGCCGCCCGGGATCAGCAACGCATCGTAGCGGCTGACATCGACATCGCTGAAAGCGGCGTTCAGGGTAAAGTTGTGGCCGGGTTTCTCGCTATAGGTCTGGTCGCCTTCGAAATCGTGGATGGCGGTGCGGACCTGGGCGCCGGCGGCTTTGTCCGGGCACACCACGTCGACCTGGTGGCCGACCATCTGCAGCGCCTGGAACGGCACCATCAATTCATAATCTTCGACATAATCGCCGGCCAGGATCAGGATTTTCTTTGCGCTCATGATAGGTCCTTCAGTGAAGTGGGTGGGGCAGTAAAGCTCGAGTATGGAACAGCACGGATGCGGCAGGTAATAGCAGGCTATTACCTGCCCAGGTTTCGATGCTGCGTTGCGCAATGCATCCGCCTTTGAGGAATGCGCTGCAGTAATGCGACAGCTGAATTACACTGTCGGCATCAGCCGCGGCGCAGCGCTGCACAACGGCAAGTAAAATTTTTCAGAAAAAGGTAAACAGATGGCTTCAAAAGATCCAGTGCCGGCGGCTAGCGCCTTGTCAGAACGTCCAAGCCGCGCCGAGGCGGAATCGGCGATCCGCACCCTGTTGCGCTGGGCCGGCGACGATCCTGACCGCGAAGGTTTGCTGGACACGCCGGCGCGCGTGGCGCGGGCGTATGAAGAATTCTTTGCCGGCTACAGCAAGGACCCGGTCGAAATCCTGTCGACCACGTTTTCAGAAGTCGAAGGCTACGACGAGATGGTGGTGCTGACCAACATCCGTTTCGAGAGCCATTGCGAGCACCACATGGCGCCCATCATCGGCAAGGCGCACGTGGCTTACCTGCCGGACCGGCGCGTAGTCGGCATCTCGAAGCTGGCGCGGCTGGTCGATATCTTCGCCAAGCGCCTGCAGATCCAGGAAAAAATGACGGTGCAGATTGCCGACACCTTGCAGCAAGTACTGCTGCCCAAGGGCGTTGCGGTGGTGATCGAAGCATCGCATGAATGCATGACCACGCGCGGCATCCACAAACCGGGCACCAGCCTGGTGACCAGCCGCATGCTGGGCGCGTTCCGTGACGATCCGTCGACGCGGCGCGAATTCATGAGCATCATCAGCCAGAAGCACGGCGAATAACAACTGCATTGCCGCTCCCGATCCGGCGCCGGCCGGATCGGGAGCATCCATCAGATCAGCGGTCCATCCTCTTTCTCTTCATGCCCGGTAACCCGAGCCAGCATGGCGCGCGCCACCACACTGCGCGACAGGTGCCAGTACAGCGCAATCACCGCCAGCGAAAACAGCGCAAAACCCATCATGCCCGCGTGCTGGTAAAACACCTTGTACAGCTCGATGCCGACGCCGTACAAGGTCATGTTGATCATGCCCATGGTGGCAGCCACGGTAGCCTTCGAGACCGTGCTTTCTGTCAGCGTGAAGCGGATCATCACCGCTGCCGACAAGCCTTCGCCGAAAGCAATCACGCTGATTGCCGCCACCAGGAAATAGGGCTGGTCGAGGAAGGCCGCGCCGAACAGCATGATCAGCACGCCCAGGGCGATCGGATACAGCGCGATCCTGGTCGAGCTGCCCAGGCGCCAGCGGTCGACCTGGCGCGCCAGCACCAGGTTGCCGGCGATCAGGCAGCCGAACACCGGGATCTGCCAGTAACCGTATTCGATCACGCTCAGGTGGCCGTCGGCCACCAGGATTTCCGGCGACATGGCGATCCAGCCGATCAGCGGAATCGCCAGCAAAGGCATGCACATCGCGGCCTTCAGGAAATGGCGGTTACCCACCACCGCGCGGTAGTCGTGCCAGATCTGCACCAGCGGCAGTTTCTCTTTGCGCTGCTTGACGGTTTCCGGCATGTGCCGCGCCAGGCCGACCAGGGAAACGGTGGCGATGGCGGCGATGAATACGAACACCATGCGCCAAGGCAGGATTTCAATCATGAAAGCGCCGGCCACCGGGCCGACCAGCGGCGCAATCAAGGCGACATTGGCCATCAGCGCCGTGACGCGTATCGCGGCTTTTTCTTCAAACGCTTCCTGCACCACGGCATAACCGACCGAAGAAATGAAACACAAGCCCACGCCTTGCAGCACGCGCAAGATGATGAAGCTCTCGATGCTTTGCGAGAACAGCGTCGCCAGGCAGGACAGGATGAAGAACACGGTGCCGCCCAGCATCACGGGGCGGCGCCCAATACGGTCGGAGAGCGGCCCGAACAGCCATTGGAACACGGCGCCGCCGACCAGGAACGCGGTCATGGCGGACGCCATCCAGGCCGCGCTGGCGCCGAATTCGCGGGTCACCGTCAGCATGCCCGGCTGGATCATGTCGTTGGCGATGTAGACCGAAAACTCGAACAGCACCAGAGCCAGCGGAAACATCAGGGTATTACGGGTAAGCGTCGAGATTTTTTGCATTTTTTTACTAGGTGAAGCTGTGACGGCTGGAAGCATTGGCTAACGCGCGGGCAGTGGCTGCCTTACGGGTGTCACGGACGGATTTGCTTGATTCTTTGCTTGATTTAAATGACTGGTGTTGCCCAGTCCGGGTCTGCGCTGAATTCCTCGACCAGGAAATCGAGCATGGCGCGCAGGATGGCAGGCATTTGGCGGCGCGAAGCGTAGACGCCGTAAATACTCATTTCGCGCGGTTGGTATTCTCCGAGCAGCGCGCGTAGTTTACCACTACGCAGCAATCCTGTGGCCGCATACACCGGTTGCATGCTGATGCCGGCGCCGGCGACTGCCGCTTCCAGCAATACCGACGATTCATTGGCGCTCATGTTGCCGCCCACCGGCACCGCCACCGGCGCGCCGTCTTTCTCGAATTCCCACAGGCTCTTGCCGAAGTAAGAGTAGGTCAGGCAATTGTGCAGGGCCAGGTCTTCCGCGCTGTTCGGCGTGCCGTGTTCCTGCAGGTAGGCCGGCGAGGCGCACACCACCGAGCGGCACACCGCCAGCTTGCGCGCGATCAGGTTGGGATCGAGCGCGTTGGTGATGCGGATCGCCAGGTCCACCCGTTCTTCGACCAGGTTGACTGCGCGGTCGACCAGCAGCATGTCGACCGCGGTGTCCGGATAGCGTTTCAAGAAACGCGCCAGCAGCGGCGCCAGGTAGGCCTGTCCCAGCGACATGCTGCAAGTCAGGCGCAGCGTGCCGCGCGGAGTATTCTCGGGATTGGCGGCGGAGGCCTGGATGCCGCCGGCCATGTCCAGCAGCTGGCGGCAGCGCGGCAGGGTGTCGCTGCCGGCCGAGGTCAGGCTCAGCTTGCGCGTGGTGCGATGGAACAGGCGGGCGCCCACCCATGTTTCGAGTTCGGCCAGGTAACGCGACACCATGGCGCGCGACATATCGAGTTTGTCGGCGGCAGCGGTCAGGCTGCCCCGGTCCGCGACTTCGACGAATACCTGCATTGCGACCAGTCTGTCCATGGCGTGTAATCTATTAGGTCGATTTGTGCAACTAACTAGGCACTATTATGCGGTTTTTTGACTCATTTTAGTCAACTATGATGATGGTTCTTTCTCATCACCCCTGGAGATTCCATGTTGAAACGCAAATTTTTCCGTTCGCTGCTCGCCGCCGCTGCCGGCCTGACGATCGCCGGCTCGGCTGCGGCGGCGCCGCAACCCTTGCAGCTGGAGGTCTACAATCCCGGCGCCAACGGCATGTTCCCGGTGTCTTCCGAGCTGGTTACCGGCAGCACCGAGGCCATCGTGATCGATGCCCAGTTTGACCGCGCCAATGCCGCCCAGCTGCTGAAAAAGATCCAGGACAGCGGCAAGAAACTGACCACGATCTACATCAGCCACGGCGATCCCGACTACTACTTCGGCCTCGAAGTGCTGAAGGAAGCTTATCCCGACGCCAAGGTGCTGGCGCCGGCGCCGGTGATCGCTCACATCAAGGCCACCATGCAGGACAAGCTGGCATTCTGGGGTCCCAAGCTGGGTGCCAGCGCGCCCAGGCAGCTGATCGTGCCGGAACCGCTGGAAGGCAGCACGCTGACCCTGGAAGGCCGCAAGCTGGAAGTGGTCGGCCTGGACGGCGCCAGCCCGGACCGCAGCTTCGTCTGGATTCCTTCATTGAAAGCGGTGGTTGGCGGCGTGCTGGTGGCCGGCAACGAACATGTCTGGACTGCAGACACCCAGACCCTGGCTTCGCGCCGGCAATGGATCAAGATGCTGGACAAGATTGCAGCCTTGCATCCGAAGGTAGTGGTGCCGGGGCATTTCAGCGCCGGTGCGCCGCAAAATATCGAATCGGTGCGCTTCACCAGGAACTACCTGAAGACCTATGAAGCGGAAACCGCCAAAGCCAAGGATTCCGCCGCCTTGATCGAGGCGATGAAGAAGCATTATCCAAACCTGGAAGGCGTATCGTCGCTGGAACTGGGCGCCAAGGTCAGCAAAGGTGAAATGAAATGGTAAGCAGCCACGATTGCGGCGACAGCAGCTGTGCGCTGCCCGCCGCCATGGAAAGCACGGACGCAGCGGCGCCGGCGGCGCAGGGTACGGTGCTGCATTACATCTACGATCCGCTGTGCGGCTGGTGCTACGGCGCAGCGCCTTTGCTGCAGGCTGCCCGCGAGATCGAAGGCCTGCACATCGTGCTGCACGGCGGCGGCATGATGACCGGCAGCAACCGCAGGCAGGTCAGTCCGCAATTGCGCAACTACGTGATGCAGCACGACCAGCGGATCGCGGCAATGACCGGCCAGCCGTTCGGCGACGACTACTTCAACGGCCTGCTGCTGGACACCACGGCGATCTTTGATTCCGCGCCGCCGATTACCGCGATCCTGGCGGCCGAAGCGGTTGCCGGGCGGGGACTGGCCATGCTGGCGCGGATACAGGCGGCGCACTATGTGCGCGGCTTGCGGGTTGCCGATGCCGCGGTGTTGCATACGCTGGCAATGGAGGCGGGCCTTGATCCGGCGCTGTTCGACAGCAAGTTCGCCGAGCTCGGCGGCGCTGCCACGCAAGCCCATATCGCCGCCAGCCGCAGCTTGCTGGCGCGTGTCGGCGGCCAGGGTTTTCCCACCTTCGCACTGCAGCGCGAAACGCAAATCGAAGTGCTGGACGCCGGCCGTTTCTTTGGCCAGGCGCAAGCCTGGAAAGCTGCGTTGGGCGCTTAGGATTTCAGCCGGCCCGGATTTGCAGCAAGTGCTGGCCGTGGGCGTGCACCGCGGCCAGCAGCGCCTGCGGTTCGCGCACTTCGAAGGAAAACGGCAAGCGCGCCAGTTGGCGCGCGAACCACGGGATGCTGTCGGTGCTGGTGCGCAGCAGCACGCTGTCTTGCCGCGGTTCCAGCAAGCCGACGCTGCGGCCCAGCTCGGCTGCCGCGGCCTGCAGGTCGGTGTGCAGCAAGACTTCGACCGCGTGGGCGCGCGGCATGGTGGCGATGCTGTGCGCCAGGTAGGCCGCGCTATCGAAATCCGCCGGCCGTTTGAAACGCTCCGCGGTCAGCTCGACCTGCTGCATGCGGTCGAGCCGGAACGAGCGCAGCTGCCGGCGCAGCTGGCACATGCCGCTGGCATACCAGGCGCCGCCGCGGAACACCAGTCCGTAGGGATCGAAAGTGCGTGTACTGGCTTCCCCAAGCCCTGACTGATACGCGAAGCGCACGCTGCGGCGGGCTTCTGCGCCTGAAGCAATCGCTGCCAGCGTTTCCTGGCTGGCGCCGGCAACGGCAGCCGCCTTATCGATAGTGGCGGTTTCACTGAGAGCGCGCACGCGCTGCTTGAGCTGCGCCGGCAGCACACGTTCGAGCTTGGCTTGTGCGCTGGCCACTGCCGAAACGGTTGCGGCCATGCCCATGCTTTCCGCCGCGATCAGGCCTAGCGACATCGCCAGCGCCTCGTCGTTGGTGAGCATCATGGGCGGCAGCTTGAAACCGGCCACCAGCGAATAACCGCCGTGGCGCCCCAGTTCCGACATGACCGGAATCCCCAGTTCCTCCAGCCCGGCGATGTAGCGCCTGAGCGTGCGGCCGTCTACTTCCAGCCGGCGCGCCAGTTCGACGCCGGAGATGCGGTCATGGGTTTGCAGCAGTTCCAGGACTGCGAGCATGCGGATGGCTGGTTTTGACATATTTTTCAGGGCGCCGGTTAAATGCGGACGGATTATGACCGCCTTTGATTTTATCTTCTTCCCCATGCCGCTGCAGTCGTGCAGCAGCATCCGCTTAAACCTGTCAAAGCAAAGGAAGAACATGGAACCCATACTGTTTTATGGCGTACCGCAAGGCTGTTCGCTGGGCAGCATCATCGCCCTTGAATGGCTGGGCGAGCCGTACCGGCTGTCTCGCATAGAAATGCTGGAACACCCGTGGCCGGCCGCGTTCGCACGCATCAATCCGCTGAACCTGACGCCTGCCTACCTGACCGCCGAGCGCCACATCGTCAACGAAAGCTCAGCCATCCTGCTGCACCTCGCGGCGCGCCGCAACAACCTGCTGGGTTATGCGCAGGGCACGCCGGAATACGATCGCCTCAACCGGATGCTGGCCTACCTCAACACGGAATTTTTCTCGGCCTTCAGGCCGCTCTGGATCGCCTGCGAAATGGCGGCCAACCCGCCGGTGCAAGAGATGTTGCGCAATCTCGGAAATCCACGGGTGCAGCAGGCATGCGCCTATCTCGACGGCCTGCTGGCGGAGCGGGAATGGATTGACGGCGGCAGCAAGCGTACCGTGGCCGACGCGTATTTCGCGGCGATTGCGCGCTGGGCGGAATATCACCAGGTGCTGGATGTGCGGCAGCATCCGCACCTGTCGCGCCATCTGCAAAAACTGCGGACCGATCCGGCCGTGATTTTTGCGGATGCGATTGAACGGCAGATCGAAGCAAAAAGCGGCGGCCGGTTCCGCGGCCATGTGACGCTGGATGAAGTTGAGCCGATGCTCGCATAGGCGGGCGGCGGCTGGCTGAAAAAAAACCTGCTTTTGCGCGGGCTTTTGTTTTTTTTAAGGTATTCCCCGGCAGGCCGTGCGGCGATGCGTGGAATGTTGTTGACGTGGCATTTAGTTGTTTATCTGCCGTCATTTGTTGACAACTACTTGCCATTAATCACGAAATTTACAAATTATCTGTTCATTTTTCTGGCAATTCATGACGGCCTTGCATTGTATCGGCCAGCCGCCGGGAGTATTGTGCACTCACTTTTTTAATCCAGTAATTTGACGCAAGAACGACTACGACTGCGCTCGCCAGGCGTTTGCTGCAAGTTAACCGCCCGAGTAAGTCTATGAACCGAGAACCTGCAAATCGTTTTCCTTTATCCGTCATGTCTGCCGCAGCGATCACCATGCTATCCGCATGCGGCGGCGGTGGAGGCGGCGGCTCCAGCGGGCCGGCCAGCTTGCCGCCGGTATCGACCAGCAGCGCCACTCCTGCGCTCAATCCCAACGATCCAAGCAATGCCGGCGCCGCCCATGCACGCGGCATTACCGGCGCTGGCGTAACGGTGGCGGTGGTCGATACGGATTTCAATGTCAGCGATCCTGAATTTGGCGGACGCCTTAGCAAGACCGTGTATTCCAGCGGCGGTGCCGGCGACAGCCACGGCAGCGAAGCGGCGGAAGCGCTGGGCGGCAGCAGCTACGGCGTGGCGCCGGCAGTCAGCATGCTGGGCGCCGCGGTCGGCACCGGCGGCGAAAACGTCACTTTGAATGCCTCGGTTTACCAGGACCTGTTCAACAAGGGCGCGCGCCTCTTCAACCAGTCGAACACTTTTGGTTCGATCGCGGCGCCGGGCGGCAGCGGCCCGACTTTCTACAATATCTACCAGCCTTTCGTGAGCAAAGGCAGCTTGTTCATCTGGGCTGCCGGCAACGATGGCAGCGCCCATCCTAGCCTGACGGCAGGGCTGCCGGCCTTGTATCCAGACCTGCAAAAAGGCTGGCTGGCGGTGGTGGCGGTGAACGCCGCCGGCGGCGCCCAGGGATACAGCAGCAGCGACACTACGCCGGGCGTGATTTCCAGCTACTCGAACCGCTGCGGCGAAGCCGCCAACTGGTGCCTGGCGGCGCCGGGCGATTTTATTTCCGCCACCGCCGGCCGCCGGGTCTACGGCACCTCGTTCGCCGCGCCGGCGGTGACCGGCGCAGCTGCCCTGGTGCAGCAAGCTTATCCCTGGATGAACGCCGACCAGATCCGGCAAACCATCCTGTCAACCGCGACCGGCATGGGCGACACCGCCACATACGGCTGGGGTTTGCTGAACGCCAGCAAAGCCGCCAGCGGTCCGGCCTTGTTCGACACCCGGCTGACCCTGGGCGGCAATTTCGTCGCCAGTTTCGATTCCGTCAGTTCAACCTTCGCCAATAACATCGGCGGCAATGCCGGTTTGCAGAAAGACGGCAGCGGCACGCTGACACTGGCAGGCAACAACACCTACAGCGGCGCCAGTGAAATCGTGAAGGGCACGCTGAACGTGACCGGGTCGGTTGCTTCCGCAGTCGCCATCGACAGCGCCGGCGTGTTGTCCGGCGACGGCGGCCGCATCGGCGGCAGCGTCTCCAACAACGGCCGTCTCAGCAATACCGGCAGCGGCATGACGATTGCCGGCAACTACACGGCCTCGGCCAGCGCCGTGCTGGCCAACCAGTTCAATGCGACCCTGGCCGTAGGCGGCAGCGCCGCGCTCGGCAATTCGCACCTGGTGGCGACCACGCCCGTCGGCAGCAGCGACCCGTCCGGCTACGTGGCGCAGCAAGTGGGCGTCAAGGGCAAGGTGCTGACTGCTGCCAGCGGTGTGTCTGGCGTGTTCCAGGATGTGTCGTTCGAACACGACGGTACGGTTTTCAACCCGGGCACCTTCTTGAGCGCTACGCTGGCATATACTGCCAACGAAGTCGACCTGAGCATAGCGCGCAACGATGTCAAGGTGGTGGCAGCGCAAGCGTTTGCCGCCGACCCTACGCGCAACAACAGCGCCGCCAACCTCGAGACGGGACTCAAGGCGGCCGACGCCATGGCCGCCGGCGGCAACACCGGCGGCAACAACAGCGCTTTCCTGAACAGCGCCGCGGCGCTGCAGCGCACGGCGGATCTCGCCGCCGCGGCCCAGGTGCTGGACAGCCTGTCGGGGCAGATCCATGCCTCTTCGCAGGCGCTGACTTTCCAGCAGTCGCAAGCAGTCAACCGCGATCTGTCGAACCGACTGTCGCTGCTGGCCAATCCGGTTGCGGGCAGCGCCAAGGCCGGCTTGTGGGCCAGCGTGATCGGCGCCAGCGGCAAGCTGGGCGAATCGGGTTATGCTTCTGCCGACACATCCACCTGGGGCGGCCAGTTCGGTTTCGATACGCATTTGAATGACAAGGCGATTGTCGGCGTGGCGTTGTCCTACTCGGAAAGCAAAGCCAGCTTCGACCGTTTCGGCGGCGCCGCGAACAGCCAGGATACCGGCCTGTCGCTGTATGGCCGCTATGCGCTTAGCCATGACGGCATCTACGTTTCCGGCCGCGCCGGCGTCGCCCGCGTGACCAGCAAGATCAATCGCAGCGTGATCCTCGGCAGCGAGGTCGACAGCCTGTCCGCCAATCATACCGACAGCATGATTTCGGCCTATGCCGAAACCGGCTACGTGCGCAAGCTGTCGGCGGCCACGACGCTGACCCCATTTGCCGGCATCAGCTACGACCGCCTCAAGCGCGGCGCATTCACGGAAACCGGCAGCCCCTTCGGCCTCACCGCCGGCAGCAGCAGCTACCGCCAGGCTGCGAGCGTACTTGGCTTGCGCGGCGACACAGGTTTCGACTGGCTGGGCGGCCATACCAATGTTCAAGCTTACGCGGCCTGGCAGTACGGCTTCAACGATGGCAAGCTGGATTTCAACGCGGCTTTCGTCGGTGCGCCGGCTGCCGGGTTTTCGGTGCAAGGCATAGGATTGGCGCGCAACAGCGGCTGGGCCGGCATCGGCATCTCCAGCGCGCTGGCCAGCAACTGGAGCTGGTACGGCAATTACGATGCGCAGTTCGGCAAAGGCGGGCTGGTCAACAATGTATTTTCAGTTGGCATGCGCAAATCGTTTTGACGACCCTGGCGCCGGCGTGATCCGGCAGCGATAAAAAAAACGGCCTGCATGACTCGCGCGAGTCATGCAGGCCGTTTTGCCGGGTACTTCGTGCCGTGTGCTTAAGCAACCGCTTTCAGTTTGTTGAAATCGGTGTTGCTGGCCGGTGCGAAGCCGCCGTGCGCAGGTGCGTGGCCGGCATAGAACTGACCGAAGCGGTTGGCAAGGAAATCCGCCAGCGTGACTTGCTCTTGCCGCACAAAACCGCTTTGCGGCAGCACGCCCGTGACAACCAGGTCGACCATGGCGCAGATGCCGGCCGCGGTAGTCAGCTGGATCGCCGACAGCAGCTGGCCGTTGACCTGCTGGCTATAGGTCTTTTGAGCATAGGTTTCCTGCTCAAGGCGGCCGTCGCGCATGCCGCTGACACTGACGAAGGTCAGCACCACGTCTTGCTTGGTGATCGGGATCGAGGTTTCCAGCACTTCCTTCAGGATCGGACGGCGTTCCAGCTTGCCCAGCTGCAGGTCGCGCACCAGGATCTTGATGATGTCGCGATGGCCGGGATAACGCACGGTCTTGTAATCCAGGTTCTGCACCCGGTCGCGCAGGCTTTCGCACAAGGTGCCGAGGCCGCCGGAGGTATTGAACGCTTCGTAGTCGACGCCGTCGAGCGAGAAGTGTTCCAGCTCTTCCAGCGGCGAGGTTTCGCGCAGCACGCCGTCGACAATCGCTTCGCAAGGATTGCAGTACTCGTTGATCAGGCCGTCGGTGCTCCAGGTCAGGTTGTACTTGAGCGCGTTGCTCGGGAAGGTCGGCAGCGCGCCGACGCGCATCTTGACGTCATGCAGCTGTTCGAAGCGGCTCGCGACGTCGTTCGCCACGATCGAAATGAAGCCGGGCGCCAGGCCGCATTGCGGCACGAAGGCGGTGCTGGAATCGAGCGCCAGCGATTTGACGAAGCGGGTGCTTTCGACATCTTCGGTCAGGTCGAAGTAGTGCGAGTGCGCTGCCTTGGCGGCGGCGGCAATGACCGGCGTCAGGAAATAAGGGCAGGCCGACAGCGTCACGTCGTGGCCGCTGATCAGCTTGGTCACGGTGGGCGCGTGCGAGATGTCCGCCAGGATCGTGGTGACATTGGGAAAACCTGCCTGCTTCACGTATTCCAGCCGTTGCGGATCGCGGTCGGCCACGGTCAGTACATAATCGCCGGTATGGGACAGCAGGTTGAGGATGGCGTCGCCGATTTTGCCGGCGCCCAGAAGGATCAGTTTGGTAGTCATGTCGTCACTCGCTTGTCGTTTTAGTCAATGTTGCTGCTGCAACCATTGTAAATTCGAGTGAAGTCAGATAATAGAGTGTAAATAGTCGTCGAAATGTACAATAATGATACATATTGACGAATATTGAAGATGGATTGTAGCGATGAGAGATAAACTGGACGAAGTCGACCACAAAATCCTGGCGTTGCTGATGGACGATGCGCGCCTGTCCATGGCCACCGTCGCCAAGCGCGTCGGGATTGCCAGGACCACCGCCATAGCGCGGCTGGCGGCGATGGAAAAGAAGGGCGTGATCGCCGGCTACGGCGTACGTCTCGACCTCGGGCTTTACCAGCCCGCAGTGCGTGCTTACGTCGGCATCTCGATTGACTCCCGCAATGCACCATTACTGGTCCAGCAGCTGCAACAGATGTCGCAGGTGGAAACCCTGTGCGCGGTGAGCGGCGTGATCGACTACATGCTGACCCTGCGCTGCCAATCCACCGATGAGCTGGACCGCCTGCTGGACCAGATCGGTGCAATGGAGGGGGTGCGCCATACTTCGACCTCGATCATCCTCAGCAAGCGCATCGATCGCGGTCCGATTTAGGGCAAAGGAGCACTATTGCAGTGCAGCAGATATGTGTTTTATCTATAACAGTTATACGAATAATAAAGCAGACACCGATGCTGCGCTGCCATATAGTTACACCTGTCTCCTCCAACACCTCCTAAGGTTTGGATTCAACCCGCTACCGCAAGGTCAGGCGGGTTTTTTTTGCCCGGGAAAAACTTGCTATCCGTTGGCCGCCAGCAAATCCTTTAAAACCGTCTTGAGCGGCACCGCCCCTTTGCGCGCCGGCCCGGCGAATGCGATCCAGCCCTGATTGAAGCCGTCGAGCATCTGCATGCGCGGCGCATGGTTACCTGAGCCTTGAGCAGTAAAGACGGCAGGCCATTCATCCCGCGCCACGGCCTCCATATGCACCGGCTTGCCGAGCAGCTCGGAAAAAGTCGCCGCGATCTGGTTCGGCGTTATCCGCTGCGGACCCTCCAGCTCGACCACACGCTTGCCCTGCCACTGTTCGAGCAGCAATTCGGCGGCGACCTGTCCGACATCGGCCGTGGCGACCATCGGCACCGGTTTGTCCAGCGGCTGCAGGAAACTCGGGATCACACCGGTGCTCCGCGCGGGGGCGATGTCCCACAAGGCGTTTTCCATGAACCAGGCCGGGCGCAGGAACGCCAGCGGCAGATCCAGGCGGCCCAGCTCTTGTTCCATGATCTGCAGCTGGGTGAGCAGGTTCTCTGGTTCAGTTTGCGCGCCTATGGTCGACAGGCAGACCACTTTGGCGGGCCGGGCCGCCGCTAGCGCCTGGTGCAGTGCGGCGACGGTGCGCCGCGTTTCCTGGAATCCGGGAGACGGCGCGAAAATGGGAGGGAGCAGGATAAACACCCCTTCGACTCCGGTAAACGCCGCTTGCAACGCTGCCGCATCATTCATTTCCGCCAGCGCCACCTGGCACCCTTGCGCCGCCCACGCCCCACCCTTGCCGGCGTTGCGCACCACGGCGCGCACGGGTTGCCCCGCGGCCAATAAAGAACGTGCCACCGCGCCGCCGACCTGGCCGCTGATTCCTGTGATTGCATACATCTGGTTGCTCCTGTTGAAGGCGACTTTTGTCGCGTTGGCGAGAAGTATGCGGCGCTGGCTGCAATTCTCCGATAGCATGAATGTCATTGAATAAGTGACGAGGAATCATCAATGAGCTTCGATGGGCGTCTGGCCAACGGCATGGCAGTGTTGTCGGCGGTGGTGGACGGCGGCAGCTTCGTGCAGGCCGCCGAGACGCTGGACATGACTCCGTCCGGCGTCAGCCGAGCGATTGCCCGGCTCGAAAAGCGTCTCGGCATCCGCCTGTTCGACCGCACCACGCGTTCGGTCACGCTCACCGATGAAGGGCGCCGCCTATACCAGGAGATCGCGCCCTTGCTGGCCAGCCTGGAGCAGGCCGCCGACGGCGCGGCCGCCAGCGCGAAAGCGGTGCGCGGGCGCTTGCGCGTAAATATCGACCCGTATTTTTCCCGCCTCGTCCTCGGGCCTGCGCTCGACCGTTTCATGGAGGGTTACCCGGAGTTGCGGCTGGAGCTGTTCACCAGCAACCAGCTCGGCGACCTGGTGGCCGACGGCGTCGACCTGGCGCTGCGTTTCGGCTATCCGGCATCGTCGTCGCTGGTCGCCAGGAAACTGCTGGAGACGCGGGTCCTGACGGTGGCGGCGCCAGCCTACCTGGAGCGTTACGGCCGGCCGCGAACACCCGCCGAGCTGGAAGGCGGCAAGCACATCTGCATCGAATTCCGCGATTCCATCTCGGGCAGGCCGTTTCCCTGGGAATTCCATCGCGGCGCCGAGCGCGTCACGATTGCCACCAACGGCCGGCTGATTCTCAACGACGCCGGCACCCTGTATAGCGTGTGCGAGGCCGGGCATGCGATTGCCCAGGTGTTTGAACTAGGAGTCGAGCAAGCCTTGCAATCAGGGCGGCTGGTCGAACTGTTTCCGGATTGGCCTGACGAGACGTTTCCCCTCTATGCCCTGTATCCGTCGCGCCACCTGGCGCCGGCCAAGGTGACGGCTTTCCTGGAATTTGTGACTGGTTTGTGTGCGGTCGGAGCCGGCGCCGGACCGGGTAAAAAATGAGCGCAATTTTATGGCTGCATTTTCCCGGCTTGGACTAATATGCAGCCAGGAGGTGACAAATGAATATAAATAATTCTACGGATCGGATTGAAAGAGAAATTGTGCTCAAGGCCGCGCGTTCGCGGGTCTGGCGCGCGTTATCGCACGCCGAGGAATTCGGCGGCTGGTTCGGCGTGGCGCTGAAGGGAAAAACTTTCGCCGCCGGCCAGGCCGTGCAGGGGCAGATCACTTATCCAGGCTACGAACACCTGGCCTGGAACGTGGTGATCGATCGCGTGGAGCCGGAAGGCTTGTTGTCTTTCCGCTGGCATCCCTATGCGGTTGACGCTGCCGTCGACTATTCGCAGGAACCGACCACGCTGGTGGTGTTCGAGCTGATTGCTGTCGAGGAGGGCACTTTGCTGCGCGTGGTCGAATCCGGGTTCGACAATATCCCGGCTGCGCGGCGCCAGGAAGCGTTCAGCATGAACAGCGGCGGTTGGGATGCGCAGATGAAGAATATCGAAAAGCATGTTGCGGCATCCTAGTTCGGATGGAGGCAGGCAGACGGGCAGGGGGCCGTCTGCCTGCGTTATGGGAGCAGAAAACCCTTAATTTATTCAATATTTCAACTATAATTGAAATATGAAAACAAAATCAGTTGTCGCCGCCCTTGCGGCGCTTGCCCAAGATTCTCGCCTGGCGATCTTCCGCGCCTTGGTACAGGCCGGGCCCGAAGGGCTGCCCGCCGGAAAAATCGGGGAAATCACAGGCATCTCGCCATCCTCCGTGTCGTTCCATATGAAGGAACTGTTCCATGCCGACATGGTGGCGTCGCGCAACGAAGGGCGGTTCGTGATCTATTCCGCCGACTTCGCCACCATGAATCAATTGCTGGCATTTCTCACCGAAAATTGTTGCGGCGGGAATCCCTGCATGACCACCTGCAGTCCCGCATGCAACGTCGCCGAGGACGCGTCGTCATGACGGTTTTTATCTGAGAGGCGCCGATGTCAGTCCAATGCGAAGTTATCGGCAAACGCGCCGCGTCCGGATCCATGAATTTTTTTGAGCGTTACCTGACTGTCTGGGTGGCGTTATGCATCGTTGCCGGCATTTTGCTCGGGCAGCTTTTCCCTGCCGGGGTGCAAGCGATAGGTGCGCTCGAAATCGCCAAGGTGAACTTGCCGGTCGGTCTCCTGATCTGGGTGATGATCATCCCGATGCTGCTGAAGATCGACTTCTCTGCCTGGAACCAGGTCAAGGGGCATGTACGCGGTATCGGCGTGACCTTGTTCATCAACTGGGCGGTCAAGCCGTTCTCGATGGCCTTGCTTGCCTGGGTGTTTATCCGCCACTGGTTCGCGCCGTACCTGCCTGCCGGACAGCTGGACTCCTACGTGGCCGGGCTGATCCTGCTGGCGGCGGCGCCGTGCACGGCCATGGTGTTCGTGTGGAGCCGCCTCACCGGCGGCGATCCGTACTTCACGCTGTCGCAGGTGGCGCTGAACGATCTGATCATGGTGTTCGCATTTGCGCCGCTGGTCGCTCTCCTGCTGGGCGTTTCTAGCATCGCCGTACCGTGGGCGACGCTGCTGGCTTCAGTGGTTTTATATATCGTCGTTCCAGTGATCATCGCGCAAATCTGGCGCAAATCCCTGTTGCGCCGCGGCCAGGCCAGCTTCGACCAGCTGATGGAACGCATCCAGCCATGGTCGGTTTCGGCGCTGTTGCTGACCCTGGTGCTGCTGTTTGCATTCCAGGGCAATGCGATCATCGAGCAGCCGCTGGTCATCGCATTGCTGGCGATTCCTATCCTGATACAGGTTTTTTTCAATTCCGCGCTGGCCTATTGGCTCAACAAGATCGTCGGCGAGAAGCATTCCATCGCTTGTCCCTCTGCGCTGATCGGCGCGTCGAATTTCTTCGAGCTGGCCGTGGCGGCGGCGATCAGCCTGTTTGGCTTCAAATCCGGCGCCGCGCTTGCCACCGTGGTCGGAGTACTGATCGAAGTGCCTGTCATGCTGCTGATTGTCGGCATCGTGAACCGCACCCAAGGCTGGTACGAAGGCCGCTGATCCACGACCGGCAGACCGGCTGCCGGCTTTCAAGAAAGTCGAACCATGCACATCACGATTTACCACAACCCCGAATGCGGCACGTCTCGCAACACGCTGGCGTTGATACGCAATACCGGTGTCGAGCCTGAAGTGATCGAATACCTGAAGCAGCCGCCGTCGCTGGAAACACTGGCCAAGCTGATTGCAGATGCAGGCTTGACGGTGCGAGCGGCGATCCGGCAAAAGGGGACGCCTTATGCAGAGCTAGGCCTAGACGCGCCAGGCCTGACAGACGCGCATTTGCTGGACGCCATGCTGTCGCATCCGAGCCTGATCAACCGGCCATTTGTGGTTACGCCAAACGGCACTCGCCTGTGCCGCCCGTCCGAACTGGTGCTCGACATCTTGCCGTTGCCGCAAAAGGGACCGTTCACCAAGCAAGACGGCGAAGTCGTCATTGATTCGGAGGGGCGCCGTGTCACAACATCTGATTAAGCTGCCGAACGTTGACGCAGGACTCTTTCGTACGCCGCTTGCATCGGACTTTGAGGAGGTCGGGCGCTCATCGCACGCACCGCGTTTCCTGCTGCTATATGGTTCGCTGCGCGAGAGATCCTATAGCCGCTTGCTCACGCAGGAGGCTGCGCGCTTGCTGGAAGCGATGGGCGGCGAAGTTCACATATTCGATCCGCACGGATTGCCGTTGCCTGACGGCGAACCCGACAGCCATCCTAAAGTCCAGGAATTGCGAGAGTTGGCGCAATGGGCCGAAGGCATGGTCTGGACCTCGCCCGAACGCCATGGCGCCATGACCGGCATCATGAAAGCGCAGATCGACTGGATTCCCTTGTCCATCGGCGCGCTGCGGCCGACGCAGGGAAAAACGCTGGCGCTGATGGAAGTATCCGGCGGCTCGCAATCGTTCAACGCGGTCAACCAGATGCGCATACTGGGCCGCTGGATGCGGATGATCACGATTCCTAACCAGTCCTCGGTTGCCAAGGCGTTCCTGGAGTTCGACGACGAAGGCCGCATGAAACCTTCGTCTTATT
This sequence comes from Collimonas rhizosphaerae, assembly GCF_038896935.1. Taxonomy (NCBI): domain Bacteria; kingdom Pseudomonadati; phylum Pseudomonadota; class Betaproteobacteria; order Burkholderiales; family Oxalobacteraceae; genus Collimonas; species Collimonas rhizosphaerae. The sequence goes on along the minus strand of NZ_JBANDC010000026.1, from coordinate 27,551 downwards.
ATGAACGCGTAGTCGACGTGATGGAAGAGCTGTTCAAGTTCACCTTGCTTACCCGCGATGTTTCTTCATTCCTGGTCGACCGCTACAGCGAGCGCAGGGAAAGCGCCGAAGAACTCGGCAAGCGCGTGAACCAGAAGCAGATTTGAAAAGCGCCTGGCCTTACTTGAAGACCGGGCGGAAAAAGCTGCGTTCGTAGCTGAGGATGCAACGGGTTTCCTCGGCATACCTGAACGCAGCCTGGCATTCCGCATCCTGCATCGACTTGGTCCTGTATTCCTCATACAGCGCGAGCGAGGGAAACGTGAACATCGCGAGCGCCACGTTGCTGCTTCCCTCGGAGGGGAGGAAGTAGCCATGGTGTATCCCGCCGAATTTTTCTACCAGCGGAATCCAGATTTTCCCGTAGTGCTCGAACTCCTTGAGCTTGTATGGATCGATGATGTAACGCAGGTAGCAGGTAACCATGAGAGTCCTTGTCGGCAAATCGCAACTATAGCTGCTGTGCCGCCGGCTAACAACGGTTGCTTATATCAATTCCCACAGCCAGTTCCAGAATCCGGGCAAAGGGGCGGCTTGGGCGCCGTCCCGTATGCTTCTTGCCAGGGCGGCACGCTCCAGCGCGCCCTTGTCGTCGTAAAACGGCTTGGCTGCAGTCGGCAGCTGGACCGCACGCGCGCAATCCATCAGTATCTGCAGGTATTCCGCCATGTGGTCGGCGGTGTAGCTGTTGATATCGTGAAAAGTCACCACCACCGGGATGCTGCCATCGACCTCCGGCAACTCGCCCGCGGCAATCCGTTCACGCACGCCGGCCAACAGGTGCAGCATGTGGGAGCGTCTTGTCGGGCTGGCCTTGAAGCCGTATATCTTGCCGTCGTTGGCGCTCAGGTCCGTCAGCAAGATATGCAAGCCGTGCTGTTGGTAAATCGCAAAAGTGCGCTTGTCATAGTTCCAGAACGGCGGGCGGACCAGCGTCGGCGCGCTGCCCTGGATGGATGCAATGTCGGCGACGCCGTCGTCCAGCGATTGCTCGAATACGGCGGGGTCAAGGAAACGATGGTTTGCGTGATGCGGCGTGGCGGTATGGAAGCCAAGCAAATGGCCTTCGTCGATTTCACGCCGCAATATGCTGCGCCCGAAGTCCGTCTCGCCGGCGCCGGACGAACGGGTTTGCACAAAAAAGAGGGCTTTGATGCCGGGTTGCAGCGGATTGCGCGCGAGCGTGTCCAGTATGGACAGCGTCGGATTGTCGTTCCTTGGCCTGGCCGGGCCATCGTCGAAAGTCAACAGGAAGCGGATCGGCGGCTGGGATTTCAATCGCTCGGCAGTTTGAGGCGACATGGGAACCGGTTCAATGGCGCAACCTGCGGCGCCGATCGTCACGGAAGCCACGACCAAACAGGAAATGATCTTTTTGACATGCTGCGCCGAGCTGGAAATTACGCTGCGCAATGGCATGAATGAAACGGAAAACGAGGACACGAGGCGGCGGATGGTAAGGTAATAGTTGATGTCAGGGTGTGATGCGGGGTCAATGATACGCCCTCGACCTGCGCCGCCAGCCAGCTGTTACAAACATCTACAGTTACGGCGACCGCCTGGAACAAGGCAGTACGCGCATCGGATCTTGCCTCGTGAGTCTTTGTGAGTCTTGCGCCTATAGGCATGCACCGGCCAGTGACAATTTCTCAGACATTTGCCGACGTGCTTCATCCACCGCCTGGGCCACTGCTTCCGAGCCGAATACCAGTCCCTGCAGCGGGAAAAAATGCACATCGCTGATGCCGATCGACGCCAGCGCATAGCGCAAGTACGGCGTCAGGAAGTCGGCCTGTTTCGCCCGTTCTCCCACATGGAAGCCGCCAGAGCTGACCAGTACAAAAGTCGCGCGGTCTTTCATCAGTCCGACCTTGCCTTGCGGCGTCGCGTGGAAACTGCGGTTGATGCGAATCACATGGTCGATCCACAGCTTGAGCGCGGCGGGCACGGTGAAGTTATGCATCGGGGTGACGATGAACAGCATGTCGTGCTGTTCCAGTTCGGCGATCAGGCGTTCCGACCAGTCGAATTCTTTCGCATCCGGCGCCGCTTGCGAAGTGACGGCAATGGCGTAGTCGCGGCCGATTGGCGGCAGGGGCGACTTCACCAGGTCGCGTTCGGTGACCTGTACGTTGTCGATGCCCGATGCTGCAATCGCTTCCCTTGCGAGGCGGTAGCCATGGCTCGCATCGCTGTGCGGGCCGCCGTTCAATAACAAGATGCGTGTCATGTGGTTGTTCCTTGTGTAAGTGGTTCGACAAAATGCATGCCCTTTGCAAGCAGCCCCTGCCGGAAGTAAAAACGTTGCGCCAGCGCCATGTGCAGGCCGGTATCCAATACAAAATGTTTGCAGTGCAATGCGACAGCCCGTTGCCGCGCCGCCTGCAATAGGCGTTCGCCGAAACCGGAACGATGCAAGGAGGCTGTCACCACCAGGTCATCGACGTAGATGAAACGGCCGTAGAGCAGATTGTCTTGCAGCCGATAGCCGGCAAGTCCGACGATTGCGCCATCGCGCCATGCCGCAAGCAAGCGATATCCTTGCGCGCGTTGCTGCGCGATCTGTGCGCCGTATGCTGCGCGATCGCTCAGGTGCGGCCGCAATTCCTTCATCACCGGGAACGATGCCTCCACCTCTACGTCGCTTTCAATGTGTCTTATTTCTACCTGGGACTGCATGCATTTCTCCAAAAAATTGGCGCCGTTCTATCGTTGTGCCGATGGAGCGAGGGCGAGCCGCTGTACGCGTTGCGGTTTATCGAGCCGCTTGCGATTTGCTGAACCACGCCGCGAACCCCATGTCGCCGAGGCGTGCATCGCCGGCTGGGGTCAGCGATTGATCGTTGATCTGGGTGCCGTAGTACGCGGCGCCGGCATCCGCGACGACGATGCGTTTGTCGCCCAGGGCGTCCAGGTAGCGTGTCATCAAATCGGCGAGCCCGACCTTCTCGGGCCCGGCTGCATCGAATGTGCCGTTGATCGGCTGCATCAGCGCCGTGTCCGATACGATGGCCGCGATGTCGTCCGATGAAATCGGCTGCACCAGCGCCGGCGACAGGCGGATCTGGTTGCCGACCGTGCCGGATTGGGCGATGCCGCCGAGAAATTCGAAGAACTGCGTGGAGCGCACGATGGTGTACGGCACCTTCGATGCCTTGACCAGGTTTTCCTGCGCCATCTTGGCGCGGAAGTAGCCGCTGCCGAGCATGCGTTCGGTGCCCACGACCGACAGCGCGATATGGTGTTTGACGCCGGCGGCCTGCTCCGCGGCGAGCAGGTTGCGGCCGGATGTCTCAAAGAATGCGAGCACCGCCTTGTCTTCGAACGACGGGGAGTTGCTCAGGTCGATGACGACCTGAGCGCCTTTGACCGCGTCCGCCAATCCCTTGCCGGTCAATGTGTCGAGGCCGGTGCTTGGCGAGCCGGCCACGATGTCGTAACCGAGCTGGCGCAGGTTGGCGGCGACTTTCGATCCGATCAGACCGCTGCCGCCGATGATGAGGATTTTCATGCGATACCTTTCAAGGTGTGCCCATCAGCGGGCGACAGGTTGGCGAGCCGAATTGCAGAAGCTGCCGATAATTACTCCGGCATCTTGCGGAACGCGATGGCAAAGCGGTTCCAGCTGTTGATCGAGGTCACGAGCAATGTCAGTTCGACCAGTTCGGTATCGGTGAAATGCGGGCGGACTGCTTCCCACACCGCATCCGGCACGTGGTTTTGCGAAACCAGCGTCAGCGATTCGGTCCATTCCAGCGCGGCGCGCTCGCGTTCGCTGAAGAACGGCGTTTCGCGCCATGCCGCGACGGTAGCCATGCGGCGTTCCGATTCACCAGCCTTGCGGGCGTCGGTAACGTGCATGTCGAGGCAGAATGCGCAGCCGTTGATCTGCGATGCGCGCAGGCGGACAAGTTCCTTGAGCAGGATGTCCAGCGAGCCTTTGTTGATCTGGTTTTCAACGCCGATCAATGCCTTGATGGCGTCTTTGCCGGCACTGTAGAAATCGAGACGGTTTTGCATTTGAAGCTCCTTGGTCAGGTGAATCGAAGTGGATGAATCGATGCTTGCTTAAGGTGAAGTATGCGAGAATCATGGCCATATCAGAAGGGCCAAGAAATTGAAAAAGGACTAGTCCATGAAAACCGCCAAGCCTGACCTGGACCTGCAGGTCGACCGCACCCTGGAATTGCCCATGTACCTGCAGATATGCCAGCGTTTCAAGACCGCGATCGAGCAGGGAAACCTGCGTGCGGGGGATCGCGTGCCGGCAGTTCGGGCGCTGGCGACCGAACTTAACCTGGCGCGCGGCACGGTGGAAATGGCTTATCGGATCCTGGCGGACGAGGGATATCTGCAGGTCAGGGGCGCGGCCGGCACCGTGGTATCGCCGTCGTTGCCGCCGCCGGCTGTCCTCAAGCCGCAGGCAGCCGTGGCCGGACAAGCGCATGCGGTCATCGTCGAGCACGACGGCAAGGCGCCGAAGCCGCTGCAGATGGGTCTGCCTGCGCTCGACGCATTTCCGCGCAAGGTGTGGAACCGGCTGGTCGGGCATCGCCTGCGCGGCAGCGAACCGGCGCGGCTGGCTTATCCCGACCCTGCCGGTTACGACCGTTTGCGTGAAAGGATTGCCACTTACCTGGGCGTCTCGCGCGGCGTGACCTGCCTGCCGGAGCAGGTGTTCGTCACGACCGGCTTGCGCGACACGCTGGAACTGACGTTCAGCAGCCTTTCCACCGCCGGCGATGCGTTATGGTTCGAAGATCCCGGCTACATCTTTGCGCGCCTGTTCCTGCAGAATGCGGCGCTCAAGGTGGTGCCGGTGCCGGTCGATGAACACGGGTTGATGGTCGAAGCCGGCAAGCGCCTCAGTCCGTATGCAAAATTTGCGATCGTTACGCCGTCGCACCAAAGCCCGCTTGGCGTGACGCTGTCGCTGGAACGCCGGATGGCGCTGCTGGAATGGGCCAGCAAGGCTGGCAGCTGGATTATCGAAGATGACTACGATAGCGAGTTCCGTTACCAGGGGCGGCCGCTGCCGGCGCTGAAAAGCCTGGACCGCAATGATCGCGTCATCTACAGCGGCACCTTCAGCAAGGCGATGTTTCCTGGATTAAGGCTGGCTTATGTGGTGGCGCCGGCCAGTGCGGTTGCACGCTTCCAGGCCGCATCCTACAACCTGAAGGCAGGCTGCCCATACCTGTTCCAGGCAGGCGTCGCCGACTTTATCGCGGAAGGCCATTTCTCAAGGCACTTGAAAAAAATGCGCTTGTTGTACGCAGAACGCCGTGCGGTGACGTCACGCGTTTTCCAGGAAATACTGGGCGACCGGATACGGATCGATTTGCAGCCGGGCGGCCTGCACATACTGGCGCAGCTGGCCGATCGCGAAGACGACGTTGCGCTGGCAGGCCATGCGCAGGCTGCCGGTTTGGGCGTGCATCCTTTGTCGCGCTGGTACATCGATGCAAAGCCGCGGCAGGGATTGCTGCTGGGCTTTGCCAATGTCATCGATGAGAAGGAGGCAAGGCGCCTGGCGCTGAAACTGAAGCAGGCGATGGCATAACGCCGCGCCGGCGCCTGAAGCCGGTCTTTTCAATTTTTACCGGCGGCTGTCATTGCGGGCAAGGCACGCCAGCCGGCGCCGCCTGCACGGGCCTTGGGAAAAACCGCAAGGCGGTCAACGCGCATGCGCTGCCCAGCAGCCACACTGCAGGCCAGCTGCCGAACGTGAGGATGTGCGGGATCGCCAGCGGCGTCAGGAAACACATCACGAACACGCTGGTGTTCGCCATGCCCAGCGCCGTGCCTGCGCTGCGGGCGCCGGCGATGGTCGCCAGCTCGGTGTAGGCAACGCCATGCCAGGCGGAGACGCTGACGCCGGTCAGCACCAGCATGGCGATCAGCAGCGTCGCCATCACTGGGCCGACGCTAGGCAACTGGCCGGCCAGCGTCACCAGCGCTGCCAGCGCTGCGAAGGCGATGGCGCTGGCGATGGTGCAGAAACGCAGGAATTCGCGCCGGTTGCGCTTGCGGTCGGTCCAGCGGCCGCTCCATACGCGCATGGCCATGGCGCCGCATTGCAGCGTCGCCATGGCGACGGTGATGGCGGCGATGCCGGCGTGGCTGAAATCGTGCAGGAATACGGTGCCGAAGGACAGGATCGCGAACTGCGGCGCGCACAGGATGCCGATGGCGGCGACGATGCGCCACAGCTGGCGATCCTTCAATGGCGCCGGCGTTGATGGATGCTGGGCCGCATGCGCTTTGTCTGCGCCGGTTGCGGCTGGCTCGTACAGCCAGAGCCAGGTGAAAAACAGCGTCACTGCGCAGAACAAGGCGAGTACGCCGTACGCGGCGGCAAAGCCGGCATGCGCGGTCAGCGCCGGCAGGATCAGGGCGCCGGTGGCGCCGCCCAGCGGCACCGCGGTCTGGCGGATGCTCATCGCCATGCCGCGTTCTTCTTCGCCGAACCAGGTCATCACCGCGCGGCCGCTGGAGCCGTTGACGCTGCCGCCGAGCAGGCCGACCAGCAGCAGGCCGGCGCCAAGCAGCGGCAGGCCCGGCACATGGCCTGGGGCGGGCGCAACAAACAAAGCCATCAGGGCTAGCGCCGCCGCGGTAGCGGCCAGGCCGGACAACAGCACCGGACGGTCACCCCAGCGGTCGGTCAGCAAGCCCCAGGGCAGCTCGCTTAAAGCGATGCCGAGACCCATCAGGCCCAGCACCAGTCCCAGTTCTGCATTGCCCAGGTGGTAACCCGAGCGTATCAGGACGGCAGTGGTCGGAATGCCGCTGAAGGCGGCTGAAAAGCTGGCGTTGGCGGCGACGCCGACGCCCAGCACCTTCCAGCGATGGCGACGATTATTAGATGTTGCATTGGCGGCAATAGCGGATAAGGCCATCTTGATTCTCCTGTAACGATATGCGCTGGCTATGTGCCGATTTATGCGCTTGCGGCAAGTATCGCTTTGCGCGATACTTTTGAATATCAGATAGTTTCGAATTAACAGTTTTGAAAAACAGGATGGTTGCCATGCGACAAATCAGTTTTGACCTCGACGTGCTGCGCACCTTTACCACCGGCATCGACCTTGGCAGCTACGCCAAGGCCGCCGATCGCCTGGGCCGCTCCACCTCGGCCGTGAGCGCCCAGCTGAAGAAGCTGGAGGAGCAGGCCGGCGCGCCGATTTTCCGCAAAGCCGGGCGCGGCCTGGCACTGACCGAAGCCGGCCAGACCCTGCTGGGTTATGCGCGCCGTTTGCTCGACCTCAACGACGAAACCGCCAGCGCGGTGCGCGGCGTCGAGCTGGAAGGGGAGGTAAAGCTGGGCCTGCAGGAAGATTTCGGCGAAGCGGTGCTGTCGGATGTGCTGGGGCGTTTCATGCGCGCCCATCCGAAGGTGCGGGTCGAAGTCTGCGTCGCGCGCAGCTCGGAATTGCGCGAGCGCGTGACCTTGGGCCGGATTGACCTGGCGCTGCTGTGGGAGGGCGGCGCGCCGGCGCTGAATGCGCAGCGGGTCGCCGACCTGCCTCTATGCTGGATCGGCCCCGCGCAGGATGGCCTGGCCTGGAACGGACAAGCGGGCGGCCAGCATGACGCCGGTTCGCCATTGTCGCTGGTATTGCTGGATGCGCCTTGCATGCTGCGCGATATCGCCTCGAATACGCTGGACGCCGCCGGCATCGCCTGGCGCCACGCCTTCACCAGCGCCAGCCTGTCCGCGCTGTGGGCGGCATCGGCGGCGGGACTGGGCCTGACCGTGCGCACGCCGGTCGGCCTGCCGGCCAGCCTGCGCATCATCGAGCCGCAAGCGGCCGGCTTGCCTACGCTGCCGCAGATCGGCTTGTCCCTATACCGGGCGCAAACGATGGCGGGGCCGGCGGTGAACCGGCTGGAGGAACTGCTGCTGCAGGCGGTGCACGAAACCATCCGCAGGGTCACGGCGGCCTGACCGGTTGCGAGCGCCGCAGCCATCCTGCGGCTGGCCGCTGCACTGGCCTGGCGCCGGATATTGCAGCCGGTTTAAAGCGGCGTCACCGGGATGCAGAGATCGCACTCGAATGTGCCGGTCTTGCCGTCGCAGGCGGCGTCGACCGGGTAGTACTCGAAGAACGGGCGGGTGTCGAGCTGCATGCCGCTGGCCGGCAGCCAGTCGCGCAGCAGGCGGGTCCAGGTTGCACCGATGTCGCGGCCGGTGCCGCTGTAGCGGGTCACCGCATAACTGCCGCCTGGAACGGTGGTGGTGAACGATTTGCCGCTGGCGACAAAGTCGTCCGGCACTTCGACGCCGGCGTCGTAGCGGCACTTGTCAGAGCTGGCGATGCCCGGGTCGTCGTGGCTGATGCCGTAGCGCGGGCGGCCGAACAGGTTATTGGTTTCCATCCATGGGCTGACAGTCTCCACCCAGAATTCCGCGATCGGATGGCCATAGGGGCCGATGTAGCGCATGTAAGCGATTTTGGCGGCCTGGCGCTGGACGATTTTGACTTTCATGGGAATCTCCGTCATGTCTGTTTGGGAGTTTCCATGATGGTCCGCACTGCGTTTGTTTTCCTGATCCTGCTTGCGATGCGGCTGACCAGGATTGCTGTTGCGGCCAGCCGCAAGCTGCGCGGCCCAGCGGTCCGCCTGTCCCTGGCGCCACTCGCTGGCGGTGCAGCCGAACCTGGCCCTGAACGCGCGCGCAAACGCTTCGGCGGAACCAAAACCTACCGCGAGCGCGATTTCCAGCACCGGCACGCCGGGCTGGCCGATCAGCCGCAACGCCGCCATTTCCAGCCGGCGCCGGCGCAGGTAATCGCCCAGGGTTTCGCCCATCCAGGCCGAGAACAGGCGGTGAAAATGAAACGCGGAAAAATGGGCGACTTCGGCCAGCGTGCTCAATTCAAGCGTCTGGTCGATGTGGCGGTCGATATGCTCGATCACCTTGTGCATGCGCCTGGCGTAGGCTGCCTGGTTTTCCTGGGATGTCATGGCTGGTCCGGTATCCGTTGCTTGTCCCAGCCGCAATCTTAGTCCGAGCCTTGGCCATGCGCCACTGCTTTCTGGCGCGGCATATGGCGCACGCTCAGCGCCCAGAACAGCAGGGCCAGCAGGCTGACGGCAGCGCCAAGCACACAAACGCCGTTCCATCCGGCGGCGGCGTAGGCGCTGGTCGAGGCGATGGCGCCCAGGCCGCTGCCCACCGCATAGAAAATCATGTAGCAGGCGACCAGCCGGCTGTGCGCTTCAGGCTGGGACTGGAAAATCATGCTCTGGTTGGTGACGTGTATCGCTTGTCCGCCCAGGTCCAGCAGGACGATGCCGAGCACCAGCGCCCACAGGCTCCAGTTCATCTGCGACAGCGCCAGCCACGACAGCAGCAACAGCATCAGCGCCAGGCCGGTGGTGCGCTGGCCGTGGCCGCGGTCGGCCCAATGGCCGGCGCGGGCCGCCGCCAGCGCACCGAGCACGCCGACCAGTCCGAACGCGCCGATGACGGTGTGCGAGAACGAGTAGGGCGGCGCGCTCAGGGGCAGCACCAGCGCGCTCCAGAAGATGCTGAAGGCGGCAAACATCAGCAGCGCCAGCATGCCGCGGATCTGCAGCACGCGGTCGTTCGCCAGCATGCTGAACATCGAGCCAAGCAGCTGCACGTAAGAGAGGCGCCTGGCGGACGGCGCTTGCACTGGCAGCACGCGCGACAAGACGGCCAGCATCAGCAGCACCATGGCAGCCGACACGTGGTAGACGGCGCGCCAGCCAGACAAATCCGCGATCCATCCGGCCAGGGTACGCGCCAGCAGCAGGCCGATCACCACGCCGCCCTGCGCCACGCCGACCACGCGGCCGCGTTCGGCCGGCGCCGCCGAGCTGGCGGCATAGGCAATCAATCCTTGCGTCATGGCTGTGCCCAGCAGGCCAAGGCCCAGCATGCCGGCCAGCAGGACCGCGGGCGACGACGCCAGGCTGACCCCAGCCAGCATCAGGCACAGCAGCAATGCTTGCAGCAAGGTCAGGCGCCGCCGGTCCATCAGGTCTCCCAGCGGCACCACAAACAGCAGCGCCAGCGCACAGCCGGCCTGGGTGGCGGTGATGACGATGCCGACCGCGGCCTGGCTGAAGCCGAAGCCTGCCGCAAATGCATCCAGCAACGGCTGCGCATAGTAGACGTTGGCCACGCTGAGGGCGCAGGCCACTGCAAACAGCAGCACCAGTCCTTGGTTCAGGGATGCCGGCGCCTGGCCGGGAACGGCGCTTTCCGCCATGCTCAATCCCAGGCTGCGCGGCGGGCTGGAAATCCGGTAGTTTTCATGACTGGCCACAATAGAGTCCTTTTTAAATCTGGTTTCATTTTAAAACCAGTTGGAGTCTAAGGTTTCTGGTTTTAAAATGCAACCAAAAATAATGTCCGCATCAAAGAGGAGACAGGGCCGGCGGATAGGGTAGTGCGCAAGGTCGGCAGCAAGCAGGGCAGCCGACTGTATTTGTCACAGCACGGCTTTCGGCAGATGCCAGCCGTATGAGACCGCGGCCAGGCGCAGGGTGAAGCAGGCGGCTCCGCCAAGCAAGGCGGCGGGACCTGGTGCCATGCCAAGGCGGCGCGCGGCCAGTACCGAAAAAGCGCCGAAGAAAGCCGCGGTGGCGTAGATGTCCGTTTGCAGCACAGCCGGCACGCGCGCCAGCAAGATGTCGCGCACCACGCCGCCGCCCACTCCGGTGACCGTGCCCATCAGCATGGCGACGAATGGCCGGATGCCGAACAGGACGGCTTTTTCCACGCCCGCCACGGCGAACAGGGCTAGGCCGGCGGCGTCCAGCACCAGGACCAGCGTCGCCGGGAAACCCTGCACCGTCGAATGGAACACAAAGGTCAGCAGGCCGGCCAGGAAGGTCGGCACCGGGTAGCGCCAGTCGCGGATGGCGTTCGGCGGCGCGGCGCCTATCAGCAGGTCGCGTATGACGCCGCCTCCAAGCGCCGCGACGAAGGAAATCACCATCACCCCAAGCAAGTCGAGACCGCCGCGCATTGCGCTCAGGGCGCCTTCGATTGCAAACACCAGGGTGCCGGCCAGGTCGGCTGCCAGCACGATGGTTTCGGTCTTCAGCTTTATCCTGTTCATTGACGGCGGCGCCTGTTTTTGTGATGGGTGCAGGCAAGCTATATCGAAATATCCGGGACGTCAATCCGCGGCGTAAACGAGAACGGGGCACAGCTCACGCTGTACCCCGTGGTTGAAGCGCAGGCTGCGGCTTGCCGCAGCTGCCCGTCCGTCAGTTTTGCAGACCGCGAGGGATCGCGCTCAGCAACTGGCGAGTGTAAGGATGGGTCGGATTGTGGTACAGCTCATCCGAATTGGCCAGCTCCACCACTTTGCCCTGGTGCATCACCATCACCTGGTCGGCCAGGTATTTGACTACCGACAGGTCATGCGAGATGAAGATATAGCTCATGCCGAACTCTTCCTGCAAGTCCTGCAGCAGGTTCAACACCTGGGCCTGCACCGAAACGTCCAGCGCCGAAACCGATTCGTCGCACACCAGGATTTCCGGACGCATGGTCAGGCAGCGCGCAATTGCAATCCGCTGCCGCTGGCCGCCCGAGAATTCGTGCGGATAACGATGGTAGGCGACAGGCGGCAGGCCAACCTTTTGCAGCAGCTGCATGGCCATCTCGGTGCGCTCGTTGTCGTCGCTGCCGATCTGGTGGATGCGCATCGGCTCCAGCAGGATCTGGCCGATGGTGAAGCGCGGGTTGAGCGAGGCGTAGGGATTCTGGAAAATGATCTGGATGCGCCGCTTGTAGGACATGAACTCGCTGTTGGACATGCCGATGATGTCCTTGCCTTCGAACAGCGCCTGTCCTGATGTCGCCTGGTGCAGGCGCATCAGGGTCAGGCCGACGGTGGTCTTGCCGGAACCGGATTCACCCACCACGCCCAGCGTCTTGCCGCGCGCCAGCTTGAACGAGACGTCTTGCACCGCCTTGAATTCCTTGCGGCCGAACAGGCCTTCGCGGAAATAAAAACTCTTGCCCAGGTTGCGCACTTCCAGCAAGGTATCTTCCTGGCCGCTGCAGCCGCGGCTGCGTTCGCGCAGGTCGAGGTCGGCGCCGTTGTTGCCGTTCATGTAGTCGTTGATCACCGGCAAGCGCCATGGACGGGTGTCGAGCGAAGGACGGCACATCAGCAAGGCTTTGGTGTACGGGTCTTGCGGCGCTTCAAAGATTTGCCGCACGTCGCCTTTTTCGCGTACTTCGCCGTGGCGCATGACGATCACTTCATCGGCGATTTCACCGACCAGCGCCAGGTCATGGGTGATGAACAGCACCGACATCTTGTGGCGTTTGCGCAGGGCCTCGATGAGGTCGATGATCTGCTTCTGGATCGTGACGTCGAGCGCGGTGGTCGGCTCGTCGGCAATCAGCAGCTTGGGTTCGCAGGCGATCGCCATGGCGATCATCACGCGCTGTTGCTGGCCACCCGACATCTGGCTCGGATAGGCGTCGATCTTGGTCGCCGGCGAAGGAATCCCGACTTCTTCCAGCAAGGCGATGGCGCGCGCGCGCGCCTGCTTGGCGTTCATGCCCATATGCAGCCGCAGCACTTCGGCGATCTGGAAGCCGACGGTGAACACCGGGTTGAGCGAGGTCATCGGTTCCTGGAAAATCATCGAGATTTCCTTGCCGCACATGTCGCGCCGTTCATCGGGCGTCATGGCCAGCAGGTTGCGGCCTTCGAACTCGATGACGCTGGTAGCGGCGATGCTGGAGTTATCCTTCGGCAGCAGGCCCATCACGGCCAGCGAGCTGACCGACTTGCCGCTGCCCGATTCGCCCACCAGGGCGACGGTGGTGTTGTGCGGAATGTCAAAGGAAATGCCCTTGACGGTTTCCACCATGGTCTTTTTGTCGGTGCGGAAACTGACGCGCAAGTCGCGCACGCGCAGCAAAGGCGCGCCGCTGTGATCGGCTGCGGGTTGGTTGTGGTTGGTCGATTGCATGATGTCTCCTATTTCAGCTTTGGATCAAGGGCGTCGCGCAGCGCATCGGTGAACAGCGAGAACGCCGTCACCAGGATCGCCATGGCGATACTTGCAGCCGCCAGCTGCCACCATTTACCAAGGATTAATTCGTTTTGCGCTTCGTTCAGCATGCTGCCCCAGGATACGACGCCGACCGGCACGCCGAAGCCGAGGAAGCTCAGGATCACTTCCGACTTGATGAAGCCGACCACCGAGATCGACAGCTGCACCAGCGACACATGGCTGACGTTAGGGAAGATATGGCCGAACATCTTGCTCCAGTGGCTGGCGCCGATGGCGTCCGCCGCCATCACGTATTCGCGCGACTTGTGCTTCATGTATTCGGCGCGGATCAGGCGGTAGGTCCCGGTCCAGCCGGTCAGGCCGAGGATCAGCACGATCGCCATCACGCCCTTTTGCTGCAGCACGGCGGCGACCGCCAGGATCAGCAGCAGGTAGGGGATGGAAGTGAAGATGCTGTAGAACCAGTTGAAGGCGTCGTCGATCCAGCCGCCGAAGTAGCCGGACACTGCGCCGAAGATGGTGCCGAGGGCAACCGCCAGCAGCGCCGCAACCAGGCCGACGATGATCGAGGTTTCCGCGCCCTTGATGGTTTTCTTGATGATGTCGTGGCCCCATTTGTCGGCGCCGAACGGCAGGGTAGGCAGGCGGGCCTGCACTACGCTGCCGCCTTTCTTGGCCAGCTCGGCACGGATTTCAGCCATTTCCGCCGCCAGCGGATCGGCGATGCCGTAATCGTTGGCGATCACCGGCGGCGCGATGGCCACCGTGCCGCTCTTGCGCAGGTCGCGCAAGATGTCGCGCAGCGGGTCGACCGGGTTTTCCGGCGGCGGCGCTGCGACGACGGCGTCGTTGTCGCTGAAGCCGCGCTCGGCGTCGGTCTGGGCGCCCATGAAAGTAGGCGGCGCATAATTGACGCCGATTTCCTTGGCCCAGTCCTTGGCCAGCAGGCCGCTGGCTGACAGCACCAGCATGATCAGGTACAGGCCGACCACGGCCATCGCCGCCATGGCGACGTGGTCGGCGCGCAAGCGCCGCCAGGCCAAGGCCCACAGGCCTGGCGAATGGGTGGCGCCGGGAGCGCTGTTGAGGGCTACGGTTGCTGCGGTTGCTTCAGGCGCCGCCTGGGCAGGGGCCGAATTTATACTTTGAGTCATGGCGGCTCCTTACTTCAGTTGAACGCGTGGATCGACTGCTTGATACAGCAAGTCGGTGAGCAGGTTGAATATCATGGTGGCGGCGGCGACGTAGATCGTGATCGCCTTGATCACCGGGAAATCGCTGCGTTCAACCGCCAGGATCACCTCGCGGCCAATGCCTGGGATCGAGAAGAAGCGCTCGATCAGGAAAGCGCCGATCAGCAGCGCCGGCAGGTTCGACATGACGTTGGTGATGATAGGAATCGCGGCATTGCGCAAGACGTGCACCCACAGGATGCGGCGTTCCTTGACGCCCTTGGCGCGCGCGGTGCGGACGTAGTCCTGGTTGACTTCGTCCAGCACGAAAGTGCGGTACAGGCGCAAGCTGGGAGCGATGCTGACCGCCAGCATGATCAGGATCGGCAGCGCCGAATAGTGGAACAGGTTTTCCCAGAAGCTGTTGCCCCAGCCCTGCACCGGGAACAGGCTCAGCTTGTAGGCGAACCAGTACTGGAACAGGATGATGTAGACCAGGATGCTGATCGACATACCGACGGTGCAAGCCACCATCACCATGCGGTCGACCTTGGAGCCGCGGATGAAGGCTACGGCCAGCGCCAGCGCGACGGCAATCAGGGTTTCCAGGATGGTCAGCGGGATCAGCACGGTCATGGACGGCCCGAGGCGGGTCATGATGACATTGGCGACCGATTCGCCGGTGCTCCAGCTGTTGCCGAAGTTGAAGGTGACGATCTGCTTGATGAAGATCCACAGCTGGATGTAATACGGCTGGTCAATCCCCAGCTGGGTGCGGATGTTGGCGATCTGTTGCGGGTTCGACATCTTTCCGGCCAGGATGTAGGCCGGGTCGCCGCCGACCCAGTTGAACAGGAAAAACACCAGGACGATAACGCCGAGCATGGTCGGCAGCATTTGCCAGAGTCGGCGCAGGATATAAGCGGTCATGGATATTCTCCTCAGTGCAGGCGCTGGCCTGAAATTTCGGCAAAGAATGCCTTGCTGTTAGGCTCGCGGCCGAGGAAGCTGCTGACCATTTCGCCAGCCGGCTTTTCGGCGCCGCGCGACAGGATGTCCTGGCGGTACAGGTGGCCTACTTCCGGGTTCATCAGCTTATCGTTATAGCGCGACAGCATGTCCAGCGCCAGCACTTCCGACCACATGTAGCCGTAGTAGCCGGCTGCATAGCCGCCCATCAGGTGGCCGAACTGGCCTGGGAACTCGGTGCCTGCCACATAACCGAGCGGCGTCGCGCCTTCCATCTTTTGCCAGACGGCGAGCGGCTGTTCCTGGTCGGCCTTGTCGTTGTGGATGGCCATGTCATAACCGGCGTACAGCAGCTGGCGGGCATAGCGTATGCCGCGGCCGTAGTTGTGGGCTGCGGTCAGGCGCTGCAGCAGGGCGTCGTCGATGGCCGGGCAGGGGCTCTTGCAGAAGCCGGCCAGCAGCGTCAGCGATTCCTTGCGGCGCGCCCATTCTTCGTACATCTGCGATGGCGCTTCGACAAAATCCAGCTCGACGTTGGTGCCGGCCTGGGTCACATACTTGGTGTTCGACAGCACGCCATGCAGGACGTGGCCGAATTCGTGCACCAGGGTTTCCAGCTCGTCGCTGTTCAAGCCGTTGCGGTCGAAGTTGGTGACCAGGGTGGAAACCGGCGTGCGGTGGGCCAGGGTGCTGACGCCGCGCGTGGCCCAGGCTGCCGCATGGCCGTACTTGCCTTCGCGCGGGAACAGGTCGAGGTAGATGCCGGCGATGCGCTTCTTGCTGGCGCTGTCGATGACGTCGTAGTACTGCACGTCAGGATGCCATACCGGCACCTCGACGCGTTTGAATTCGACGCCGTACAGAGTGCTGGAAACGTTCAGGATCCAAGGCACGGCGGCATCGGTAGGGAAATATTTGCGCAAGGCTTCCTGGTCGACCTTGTAGCGCGACTGCTTGATTTTCTGTTGCCAGTATTCGGAATCCCAGCGTTCCAGCTTGGTTTCTGCCAGCGGCGTTTTCAGCGTCTCGGACTTGAACACGCGCAGTTCTTCGATTTCCTTGATTTCCAGCTGGGTGACGGCGGTTTGCACTTCCGTCAGGAATTTGTCCACGGTCTGCGGATTCTTGACCATGCGGCGGCGGGTAACCAGGTCGGCATAGCTAGGCAGGCCGAACAGGGTCGCCATTTCATGGCGCAGGTCCATCGCCTCTTTCAGGATCGGCAGGTTCTTCGGCGTGCCGTGGTTGGCGAACGCGATCTGGTAGCGGCGGCGCGCATCGCTGTTGTCGGCCGATTCCATGAAGGGCTTGTAGTCGGGGTAATCGAAACCGAGCAGGTAGTTGCCCTTGTCGTCGCGCTTGGCGCGCGCCAGGTAGGCTTCCGGCATGCCTTGCACTTCGGCCGGGGTGAATGTCAGTTTCTGGTTGTTGTCGCGGATGTTGCGCGCGAATTCCTGGCTCAGCTCGTTGAGCTTGTCGAGGATGGCTTTCATGCGCGCCCGTTTTTCCGGCGCCAGCGAGACACCGGTATCGTCGAAGCTGTAGAGGACATCCTGGCGCAGCTTTTTTTCCACCGGATCGGCCGGCTGGATGGCCTTGAAGCGGGCGTACAGCTTTTCGTTCTGGAACAGTTCGGTCGACAGCTTGTTGAGGTCGATCAGGCAGGCTTCGGTGGTGCTGCGGACCTTGGCGTCAGGCGAGACATTGTTGAGGATGTCGACCGGGCCTTGCAAGTCTTCGAAGGCGATCTGCAGGTCGTTCCATTCGGTGAGTACTTTCTTGCTGTCCTTGGCGCGCGCCGGCGGCAGCTTTTCCAGTGTCGACACGCGCTTGCGCAGGGTAGTCAGCGTGCTGTCGCACAGGGTGGGGATGTCGTCCGCTTTCAGCAACGGGATCAACGGGCGTTGCGTGCCTTGGGCGGCTGCCTGGTTCAGCATCAACGTGATCAGTATTGCAACTGAGGTTGTAGCGACCGGCAAGAAAAATGATGATGGTTTCATGCATTTCCTCAAATAAGGGCTGAGTGAAAATTCAAGTTATATGGAAAGGGGTGGACGGCTTCCTGCCGTCCGCGGGCTTATTTGGTTTTGTCGATGTCGTAGTACATCCATTCGGTAGGCATCACCGGATGCTTCTTGTAGCCGATCACCCTTGGCTGCGCAATCATGTTGCGGTAACGCGCATAACCGATGCGCGATGGCGAATAGACTTCCAGGATGCGCGTCATCTTGTGATACAGCAGGTCGCGTTCGGGACCGTCCGGCAGCTTTTGCGAGGCGGCATAGAGCGTATCGAATTCAGGGATCTTGGTGCAGCCATTGTTGTTCTGGCCGATATTCGGTCCATAGAACAGCTGCATGAAATTGTCGCCGTCAGGATAGTCTGCGATCCATGGCGCAGTGCGGGTTTGCAGCTGGCACTCTTTTTCTGCCTTGAGCAAGTCAGGAAAGGTTTTCAGGTCGCCGACCATGCGGATGTGGATGGTGTCATAGGTTTTTTTCCACATTTCCGATTGCTGCTGGCCGTTCGAATCGGCGCGGGCGGAATAGCGTACCGTCAGCGGTTTGCCGTCCGGCAGGGTGCGGTAGCCGTCGCTGCCGATCTTGTAGCCGAACTTGTCGAGCAGGGCATTGGCGACTTCCGGTTCGTACTGGATACTGCTCTTGTACCCAGGGTCGTAGCCGACCACACCTGGCGGGATCGGGTATTCCAGCGGGATTGCTTCGTCGTTCCAGACCACCTTGATTTCTTCGCGCACGTTGTGCGCCATGGCGATGGCGCGTCGGAGCGCGATCTTTTCCTTGCTCAGGCCGCCCAGCACGGGGTCCTTCATGTTCCAGTAGAAGTAGCTGATTTCAGGGTCGACGATACGCGACAGCTGAACACCGCGCTTGACGAATTCCGGTTTCAGCTTGCCGCCGGCCATGACTTGCGGCGCCAGCGGGCCTTGCAATTCGGTGATGTCGACTTCGTCTCCCTCGAATGCCAGCAGGCGCGACTGGTCTTCCACCATCACGCTGATTTCAACGCGGCCGATCTGCGGCATGCGCTTGCCTTTCATCTTGGCCACGATAGCGGCATCGCCAGGATCGGCGCTAGGCTGGAAATCCCATGTGTAACCGCGGAAGTCCGGGTTGGCGGTCAAGACCATGCGCGAGCCGCGTATCCATTTGCTCAGGATGTAAGGGCCGGTGCCGACCGGATGCCCCATCACGGTGCCTTGGGCGTCGCGGTATTTTTCGATCACTTCACGCGCCACCGCGCTGGTCGGCTGGTGCGCCAGGATCATGCCAAGGTTGAAATCGGGCTGTTTCAAGTGGATGCGCAGGGTATAGCGATCCAGCAATTCGAAACCGGGGACATTGGCGTCGTAGTCGAAATGGCCGGTTTTCTTGGCTGTTGCAGCGACTTCGTCGAGGCCGACCACTTTGCCTTCCAGCAGCCAGGTTTGCGGCGAAGCCAGCTGCGGATCGAACAGGCGTTTCCACGAATAGACGAAATCGGCCATGGTCAGTTCGCGCTTCTTGCCGTTGAACACCGGATCATCGGCAAAGTAGATCCCTTTTTTCAGGCGGATCGTATAAGTCATGCCGTCGGCGCTGACTTCCGGCAGGGCTGCCGCTGCCGATGGCATCAGCTTGGCTGGGCGAGCCAGGTATTCGTAGGCGAACAGCGTTTCAAATACCGACTGGTTCACCAGTTGCGAATACAGGTCGCGCGTCACGGCCGGGTCGAAGCCGGTTTCCGGCGCCACGAAGACGAAGCGCAATACCTTGTCGGGATCAGCCGGTGAAGTTGGCGCGGCCACCGATGCCTTCATCGGCAGGGCGCACGCCAAACACGCAACCAATATCCCGCGTAACCAAAGCGAGTTCATACCATGTGTCTCCTTCTAAATATCTCTAGCTAAATAAATTGGAGCTGCGGCGGGCAATGTTTGCCGCAGCTGGATTGTCTGTTACTGAATAGGTGATGAATTAGTGTTTTTCGACATCGATGTATGGCCACTCGGCGTGCAGGATAGGGTGCTTCTTGAAACCCTTGACCCATGGCCGTACCAGCCAGCTGCGGATCCTGGTCGTGTTCAGGACCCAGGCTGTGTCAGCCTCGACCTGCCGGTTCATCTGCTGGTATATCTGGTTGCGCTCGGGGCCGAGCGGCAGCGCCATCGCTTTGGCGTAAAGCGAATCGAAAACGGGGGACTGGTAGCAGCCGTGGTTGCCGTGGCCGGAGTTCGGCCCGTACAGCAACTGCAGGAAATTCTCGGCTTCCGGATAGTCGGCCATCCAGGCGGCGCCCCACATCATCAGTTCGCAGGAGGTGGCTGCCTTCAGGTTGTCGGCGAAATTGCTGACGATGAATTTGGTCTTGATGCCGACCAGGTCCAGTCCGCGTTTCCAGAGTTCAGACTGTTCTTGAGAAATGCTGCCTTGGTTGCTGGTGTATTTCAGCAGCAAAGGCTGGCCATCCGGCATGGTGCGGAAGCCATCGGCGCCGCGCTTGTAACCGAAGTGGTCGAGCAGCTTGTTAGCGAGCGCAGGATTGTAATCTATGCTGCTGCGATATGCCGGGTCGTAACCACCGACTCCCGGCGCAACGATCATTTCCAGTTTAAGGGCTTGGCCGTGACGCAATAAAGTAGCTTCTTCCTGATTGTTATATGCCATTGCAATCGCACGTCGCAGTGCGATCTTGTCGTTGCTGTAGCCACCTATGGTGGGGTCTTTCATGTTCAACACGGTATAAGTGATGCCGGTATCAACTACGCGCTGCAGCTGTATGCCCTGATCGACATATTCGGGTTTGAGTTTCTCTCCGTCCAGCGCACTTAACGCCGCTGTATCGGGCATCTTGTCGAAATCGATCTGCTTGCCCTGGAACGCCAGCCAGCGCGACTGGTTTTCTTCAATGATGCTGATCTCGACACGTCCGATCTGCGGCATTTTCTTGCCTTGCATATCCTTGATTACCTGTTTGTCGACGGCGTCGGTGGAAGGCTTGAAGTCCCAGGTGTACCCGCGGTATTCAGGGTTGGCGACCAGGACGATTTTACTGCGCGGGACATACTGTTCCAGCATATAAGGGCCGGTTCCCACGGGATGCTGGCCGGTTTGCTGCCCATAGGCATCGACGGCCTCGCGCGCCATGGCGCCGAAAGCGCTGTAAGCGACCACGTTCAGGAAGTTGTAGTCCTTGGCATTCAGGACGACTTTGAGGGTGTAGCGGTCAGGCGCCTGCAAGCCGGTTATCGGCGTTTCGTAGTTGAAGTGGCCGGTTTTCTGGGCTTGCGCTGCCAGCTCGTCAAGGCCGGCGATCTTGCCGGCCAGGAAATTGGCGGACGGCGAGCGGTTTTTCGGGTCAAGGACGCGCTTGAAAGTGTAAATGTAGTCTTCGGCGGTCAATTCCCGCCGTACTCCTTTGAAAGCCGGGTCGGGAGCGAAATAAATGCCCTTCTTGATGTGGAAGGTGTAGGTCTTGCCATCCTCGCTGATTTCCGGCATCGCTTCCACCGTCTTGGTCACCAGCTTGGCCGGGCGGGCCAGGTAATCGTAGGTAACCAGGGGTTCAAAGATGACTTCGCTGACCCAGCCCGAATAGAAATTCTGGGTGCGGGCCATGTCGAAGCCATCGTCTGCGGCTTCGAATGCGGTGCGTATCACTTTCGCGGGATCCGCCGGATTGGCTTCGGCACTGCCGGCGAAGGTAGCCAGCGCCAGCACGGGCGCCAGGAATAGATGCTTGAACTTGACGAAATTCGACGTTTTACGGATCATTTTTTTATGCCTTTTGAGCAAGTGGTTATTTTCTATCTGCGGTCAAGATTGCTTATCCTGATCACAAAACAGTGTCATCTCCGATGACATCGCATTCTCCGCCGGTAAGCGGATAGGCGATCAATAGTTTCTGTTTCCCACTAAAAATCCATTAAAGCCGGAGTGCGTCGCCTGTGGCGCTTGGGGGGAATTCATTCATTTCACTGGTCTCCTTCGTTGTCGTTGATTTTTATGCCTGACGGTCTGCGCGCGTTCGAGGTCAAGGCGGCATAGTACAGAATCCGGCGTAAAAAGATAGATAATCAAATCGATGTTATTGCAAAAATTACAGCTTCTCTAGTGTTTTTCCATATCCAGGTACTGCCAGTCAGCCTGCAGGATGGGGTGGCGCTTGAAGCCCTTGATCCAGGGCCTGATCAGCCAGTTGCGCGAGCGCGACACGGTAATCACCCAGGCGGTGTCAGCTTCCATCTGGCGGCTCATGGCTATATAGAGCTGGTTGCGTTCCGGGCCGGGCGGCAAAACCTTGGCTTTGTCGTAAAGCGCGTCAAAGGCCGGCGAGCTATAGCAGCCGTTGTTGCCTTGCCCCGCATTGGGGCCGTACAGCAATTGCATGAAATTGTCGCCTTCCGGGTAATCCGCGGACCAGGAGCCGTTCCACATCATCAGCTTGCACTCGGTCGCCGCTCTCAGGTTGTCGGCGTAATTGCTGACCTTGAAATCGACCCGAATGCCGATCTTGTCCAGCCCGCGCTTCCAGATTTCCGAGAAAACCACGTTTTTCGCACTGGCCTCGGTCGCCATCTTGATAACCAGCGGGCCGCCGTCGGGCAGGGTACGATAACCGTCGGCCCCGCGCTTGTAGCCGAAGTGGTCAAGCAATTTGTTTGCCAGCGCCGGATCGTAGGCGATGCTGCTGCGATAGTTGGGGTCGTGGCCCACCACGCCTTCCGGAATCACCATTTCCGCCTTTACTGCAAGCCCCATGCGCACCTGGGAAATTTCATCCTGGACGTTGTAAGACATGGCGATAGCGCGCCGCAAGGCATTCTTTTCCAGGCTGTCGCCGCCGAGCAAGGGGTCTCTGAAATTCATGATGACGTAGGCTAGCCCAGGTTCGATCACGGTATTCATGCGAATGCCTTCAGCCTTGAACGACGGCTTCAGTTCCGTGCCGTCGAGTACCGTCGGCGCTGCGGCTTGGGGCAGGAAGTCGAAGTCTATCTGCTTGCCCTGGAATGCCAGCCAGCGCGACTGCTCTTCCTCGATGATGCTGACCTCGACTCGGCCGACCTGCGGCATTTTCTTGCCCTTCATGTCGTGCACCAGCTGCTCGTCCCAGGCGCTGCCGGTCGATTTGAAATCCCAGGTATAGCCGCGGTATTCAGGATTGGCGACCAGTACGATCTTGCTGCGCGGTACGTATTGCTCCAGCATATAGGCGCCGGTGCCGACCGGATGGGCGCCGCTCTGTTCGCCATAAGCGTCGATCACTTCGCGTGCCTGGGCGCCCAAGGCGTTGAATCCCATGATGTAAAGGAAGTTGTAATCGGGGGCGGTGAGCGTGATCTTCAGGGTGTAGCGATCAGGCGTCTGGAGGCCGGCTACCGGCGCATCGTAGTCGAAACGACCGGATTTCTTCGCTTTTGCCACCGCTTCGTCCATGCCGGCGATTTTGCCTTCCAGTACGTTGGCCGATGGCGAACGGTTTTTGGGATCGAGAAATCGCTTGAATGAATAAGCATAGTCCTGGGCGGTCAGCTCGCGGCGCACTCCCTTGAAGGCAGGGTCGGGGGCGAAATAAATGCCCTTCCTGATATGGAACACGTAGCTTTTTCCGCCATCGCTCACCTCGGGCATGGCTTCCGCGGCTTGCGGTACCAGCTTGGCGGGGCGTGCCAGATAGTCATAAGTCAGCAAGCGTTCAAAAATTGCTTCGGCTACCCAGTTTGAATAGGCATTGTAGGTGCGGACCAGATCGAAGCCGTCATCGGGCGCCTCTAGAGCCACACGCACCACTTTGGACGGGTCCGCTGGATTATTGCCCGCTTGCACTGAAGTCGCGGCGCCTGCAACGCCAAAAACGAGCAATATTGGTGCAATGCACGATCGATTGAATTGTTTAAAGTTCCACATGGGTTCAGTTTGATTTTTTGTCTTTTTAGCAGCGGATTGTTTCCCGCTGTTTCGAATTTTTATGTCAGAAATGGCGTAGTTACGCCGTTAAACCGGCCTATACATTTTTTCTTATACAGCTATGCGTATTTGTTATTTGGCGTATATAAGCAACAGTATCGCAGGCGTTACCAAATTAAATGCAGCTTTTATTTTTTTTAGGATACACTATTTTAGCTGCATTACATCATGTGGCATGTTTTTTGCTTGTAGGTGTCGGTGGAAATATTTCTGGCAAACAATCACAAATTGGGCCCAGAAAAGTAACTGCCAGTACTGTTTTACACGCGAAAGAAAATCTGCTTTTTGGTCGTTGTTGTGAAAAGATTTTTGACGCATCGCTCAGAAGGCGATTAACAAATCGTGTTTGATTTATTACAAAACTTAAATTTCAACTCTAACTTTTACCCATAGGGAGTTTGGTTATGATGAAGGAACGGGGATTGCCACGTTCGCTGCGACTGATGTTTTCAGGCGGCGTTGCTGTGGGGCTAGGTCTGTTGGCCCACTCAGTGCAGGCGCAGGAGACGAAGACGGACGATGCTCCACAACAAATGCAACGAGTCGAAATTACTGGCTCATCGATTAAACGGGTTGCGAACGAAGGTGTTTCGCCTATCACGATTATCAAGGCTGACGATTTTGCCAAAGCCGGTATTACCACTGCCTCAGAAGCGTTGGGTAGTATCGCTGCAAATCAATCACAATTTACCACTTCGACTAACGTAGGCAAGGGCGGCACCGTTGGTGCATCAGCCGACTTGCGTAGTCTGGGCTCGAACAAAACGCTGGTTCTGCTTAATGGCCGTCGTCTTGCCAATAGCGCATTTGACGGTTCCACCGTTGATTTGAACATCATTCCTATTGCTGCCTTAGACCGCGTTGAAGTCCTGCGCGACGGTGCTTCTGCAATTTACGGAACCGATGCGATCGGCGGGGTGATCAACTTCATCACCAAAAGATCGTATACCGGCCTGAACGTTTCCGGCGAAGGCATCGTCCCTTCGAAAAGCGGCGGTCAGGAAGGACGCATCAATGTGTCCGGCGGTATCGGCGACCTGGATAAAGACGGCTACAACTTCTTTGGCGTAGTCGATTACCATAAACAAAGCAGGATCACTGCCGGACAGCGCGGAATTACCGGTAATGTCCCAAGCCTTGGCTTGAGCCAAACCAGCGGTAATACCTTTCCGGCTAACTTTGTCGACACCGGCAACGGCGTCTCTGGCAATCCTTTGCTGGCAACCGGCTGTAACGCAGCGCACCTGGCGCCAAACGCCAAGGGCACTTCTTGCCGCTACGATTATTCCTCAACTATCGATGTAGTCCCAGAAACCTCTGAACTTGCCGTGATCGGCAAGGGTACGTTCAAGCTGAATGCCGATAACAATGCGTCGATCGAATACCTGCATTCCGAGAGCAAGGTAAAGCAAACTGTCGCGGGCGACGTGTTTTCTGGTAACGGTAGCGACTATCTGCTGCCTAGCTCCAGCAAGTATTACCCAGGCAACGGTACTACGCCTGCTGTCGCTGGTCTGAGCGGTGACCCATTGTCGGTCAACTTCCGTTCTGCGGGATTTGGCGGCCGCGTAAGCGAAGCTAAAAACACGGCAGACCGATTGCTGTTGAGCCTTGACGGCACGATGTGGGGATGGGATTACAAGACCGGCCTGAGCTATGCAGTCAGCAAGGCGCAGGAAACACTGGTTAGCGGCTATCTGAATAACGATGCCGTAAGAGCCGCGCTGTTGAACGGCACTCTGAATCCATTTGGCGCCTCTGATCCAGGTGTGTACGACGCGATTAAAAACACAGGTAAATACCTGGATGCTAAAACCACCATCTCGTCGTTGGATTTCACGGCAAGCCGTGAAATCGCGCAATTGCCGGCTGGTCCCCTCGGTTTTGCTATCGGCGGCGAATACCGGCATGAAACAGCAGAATACGACATCATCCACTCGGTTGCCGACCTGTCCGAAAGTACTGGCTCTTCGACTTCCCAATCTCAGTCCGGCAAGCGTAATGTTGGCGCCGTATTTTCTGAGTTGAGCATTCCGATCGTCAAGAATCTGGAAGCGCAGTTAGCCGTGCGTTACGATGATTACAGCGACGTCGGCAGCACCATCAATCCAAAGATCGGCTTGCGCTGGCAGCCTGCCCAGAACCTGATGTTCCGCAGTTCATACAGCACGGGCTTCCGGGCGCCAAGCTTGTACGAACTGAACCAGCCTGCCTCGACCACTTTCACTTCCGGTTCGTATAACGATCCGAAGCTGTGCCCAGGCGGTAACGTAGCTGCAGGCGGCGTTGAAGTGCGCGATTGCAATACGCAATTCTTCACGCAAACCGGCGGTAACAAGTCTTTGCAGCCAGAAAAATCGACTTCGTTCACTCTGGGTACGGTTTTTGAACCGATCAAGGATGTGACTGTTTCGATCGATTACTGGAATATCAAGATCAAAAACCAGATCGGCGTGATTTCCGAAGCTGATATTTTTGCTGATCCTAACAAGTATGCAAACCTGTACATCCGTAAGCCTGATGGCTCGCTGGACTACATTGTCCAGACCAACCAGAATCTGGGTAACGTTCACACCCAAGGTTTCGATTTGGGCCTCGGATGGCGTTTGCCTAAGACCCGCGTTGGCGATTTTGCATTTTCCATCGACGGCACTTACGTTACGCAGTATGACTACCAGAGCGAAAAGGGTGGGCCTTACCTGAACAATCTGGCTGTTTATGCTGGCGGTGTCGGCTCCACGCCAGGAGTGGTTTTCCGGTGGCGCCATAATGCGACGCTTAACTGGAAGAATGGTCCATGGGGCGCAATGTTCCAGCAAACCTTCAGTACCGGTTACGTAGATGCAAACAACGCTGTGTCGGCTCCGTACGATACGCATAACGTTGGTTCATATACCCGTTACAACACTTCGTTGACATACACTGGTATCAAGAATCTGACGCTGACAGGTGGTATCAAGAATATCCTTGATAAGAAACCGCCTGCCAGTAATCAGGTTGATAACTTCCAGATCGGCTACGATCCACGTTATGGCGACATCGTCGGCCGTGCGTTCTTCGTCCGCGCCAACTATCAGTTCTTTTAATCACAGGAATCGATTGGCTTAAGTTCTTTTCGCAAGCAAACCACCTGGGAAGTTTTCCAGGTGGTTTTGGCTTTTTCGAATGGAGTAAGCTGCAAGATCTTTCTGCTGTTTTATAAGTCATTGATGTAGTATTTACAGACGCGCACTAATTAGGGGAGAATGACCAGTCATCCTTTTGTTTGATTAGCAATGAAAGGAAGTCTGATTGTTCATCCAGGTGCTAAATCATTTTGCAAAGCAGGCGCTGATTGATTGGTACATTTTTTGCGTTAGGTAAACAGGCTAGTAGTTCACTCATCTGATTGCATGTAGTTTTGGCAATTGAATAATGTAGTATCGGAGGAAAGAGGCATGGATTTCACGCAGGATGGGAGAAACCCTTCCAAGAATATAGTTGGCATCAGCGTGGTGGTTCTTCTGCATGTGGCTCTAGTTTATGCGTTGATTACAGGGCTAGCCCGTAAGGTTGTCGAAGTCATTCAACAACCGGTCGAAACCAAGATCATCGAGGAGATCAAGCCGCCACCGCCGCCGCCACCACCGAAACAGGTAGTACCGCCGCCGCCAAAATCGGTTGCGCCACCGCCGCCTTTCGTACCTCCACCAGAGGTAAAAGTAACGCCGCCGCCACAAGATAACGTGATTGCAGCTGTAACAAACGTCAAGCCGCCGACCAATGACTTGCCTACTTCGGTAGCGCAGCCATCGACCACCGGTGAGGCAGGGCCTTCGCATACCAGTGCAAAAATTGCTGGAAACTGCGACAAGCCGGAGTATCCAAGAACTTCGCTGCGTAATGAAGAAGAGGGTACTGTCACTGTCAAGCTGACGATCGGAGCCGACGGCAACGTGGTCGATTCCACTGTGCAAAAGGGCAGCGGTTTCAAGGATCTGGACAGAGCCACGGTAAAAGCGTGGAGCCTGTGCCATTTCACCCCTGCCATGGCTGACGGCAAACCTGTGCAGTCTACGACAACAATGCAGTATGTCTGGAAGCTGGAATAATCAAAGTGTAGAACCACTACCTTGTCCGTTATCCTAGCAATCTAATTTATAAAATTTGGAGTATTAGTATGTCTATCACTCGTAACCGCTTATCCGCCCTTGCCACCGCCCTGATGATCTCCGCCGCGACGATCTCGGCGCCACTGGCAGCAATCGCCCAAACACCAGCCGCCGCATCGGCTCCAGCAGCGTCGGCACCAGCAGCCTCAGATGCGCCGAAAGCGGCCGACACTGCTGCAGCGGCATCGCTGGCAGATAGCCCAACCCCGCCGCCACAGCCGGCA
>NZ_JBANDC010000025.1:1783-66291 GCF_038896935.1 Collimonas rhizosphaerae | reverse complement strand
GACTTTGCGCCGATGATAGTGCTGCAACCAGTGTGAAAGTAGGTCATCGTCAGGCTTTTATTAAAAAACCCTCTGCAGAAAACTGCAGAGGGTTTTTGCTTTGGGCTAACGATTTTACGACTGGCAGCCCATTATTCTTCGGCATGAGAATGCGGCCTCAGCGCGCCGGGAATTCCATGATTATCCAATCCTCCGGTGTCCAGCCAGCGACGAGTTTCCGCCGCAGCCCGGTCTATCAGCAAACCGCACTGGCTGTAATCGTACGGCGAGACATCCAGCGGACATAGCGGCGCCACCACGGCTATCTCGGCATGCGCCGCCCAACGCTCCAGATCCGAAACCAATTGACGCGCCACCAGCAGGTTGAGCGCACTCATTGCGTGCTCAAGCGCCCCCTTGGGCTGCCGCCGATCGGCACAGCTGAAGCCGGTGGCAAGCACGATCACACGTGTCGCGCCGAGCCTTATCGCCGTAGAGATCGGCGTATTGTTTGCAACGCCGCCATCAATCAGCAGGTTTCCCGCAAGGGAAACCGGTGGAAAAACACCGGGAATTGCCGTGCTGGCCAACACGGCCTCTACCGCCGACCCGGAAGAAATCACTATCTCGTTGCCGGTGCTCATCTCGGTGGCGACGACATGCACCGGAAGATCTGTATCCTCCAGCGGGCGATTCCCGAAATGTTCATAAAGAAGGCTTCGTAACCGCGCCGGATTTACCAGGTGCGTGCCGCGGGCGGCGCCAAGAAGGGCAAGAAACGACCAAGGCATGATCTGCTGGCGACGGATGCCGCGCCACAGGAATTCCAGGCGCATGGCGCCGGCTGCATGCGGCTGAAAGCCAAAGAATACGCAATTGATTGCGCCGGCAGAGGCGCCGACCAGGAAATCCGGGCGCAGGCCGGATGCAATCAGCTCTCGTAACATGCCGGCTTCAATGGCGCCAAGACTTCCGCCACCGGCGAAAACAAATGCAGTCTTTTCCATAACGGCAACCTGTGAATAGCCATAGGCGCTACATGGCAACCTGTATAGCCTAATCCACCTTGCGCCGCTGCGCCAGCGATGGGAATTAAAGGCCCGATTCACTGATTCAGATAAAATTGCCGGATCAAATGGAAACCAATTCTGAAAGTGAACATGCCGGCATCGAATACACCACCCGTCACCTTGGTCCAGGCAGCTGAAATAGACTTTGAGGAGCTGGTCGCATTGCGCATAGACGCCATGCGCGAAAGCCTGGAGCGTATCGGCCGTTTCGATCCGATTCGTGCGAGGGAACGATTCCGCGCCGGTTTTTCGGCATTGCATACACGGCACGTGGTGGCCGACGGCCGGCGATTGGGTTTTGTGGTTGTCAAGCCTGCCAACGGCCAGCTGTTGCTCGACCATCTCTATATCCGCCCCGGCAACCAGGGAAAAGGAATCGGGGCCGCCGTCCTCGCGCAAGTCTTTAAAGAGGCCGATGCGCTATCACTGCCGCTGCGCGTAGGCGCCCTGAGAGGAAGCGATGCCAACCGTTTCTATCAGCGCCATGGTTTTGAATTCCTCGCAGAAGAGGAGTGGGATATCTATTATCTGCGTCCATCGCGATAGCGTTGCCCTGGCGGCCGCGGCATCCAAGCCCCTGCGCGGCAACTAGGCAGGCAATACAACACTAAGCAGCCGATCCCGACAGACCTGCACATGGTCATCAGCGCGTAACAAAGCGCTGGCACGATGTAAACGTTTACATCGCGGATAAAATTGTGCGTCCATCCATCAAACAGGTAGCCCTG
This sequence comes from Collimonas rhizosphaerae, assembly GCF_038896935.1. Taxonomy (NCBI): domain Bacteria; kingdom Pseudomonadati; phylum Pseudomonadota; class Betaproteobacteria; order Burkholderiales; family Oxalobacteraceae; genus Collimonas; species Collimonas rhizosphaerae. Next base: position 64,514 of record NZ_JBANDC010000025.1, on the reverse strand, counting down.
GAAGCCGGCGTATCGATCGCCACGGTATCGCGCCTGCTGAACAAGCCGGATTCGGTCAGCATCGATGCCGCCAGCAAGATTAACCAGGCAATCGAAGTCCTCGGCTTTCGCCCGAATTTTACCGGTCGCAATTTACGCGCCGGACGCTCGCGCACGGTCGGCGTGGTGGTGCCGACCTTGTCCAATACGGTATTTGCGCAATGCCTGCAGGGAGTAGAAACGGCGGCGCGCCAACGCGACTATTCGGTCATGTTCACTGCAACCGAATACCGCCAGGAAGATGAGTCCGCCGCCGTCGCGCTGTTGCTGGCGCACCGGGTCGACGGCATCATCCTCACCGTCACCAACGCCGACGCGAGCAGCACGCTGGATGTGCTGGAACGCGAACGCATCCCGTATGTATTGGTGTACAACCAGCCGCAACAGACGGCGCGGCCATCCGTGTCGGTCGATAACCGGGCAGCCGCCCATGACGCGGTAACGCACCTGATCCATCTCGGCCATACCCGGATCCAGATGCTGTCCGGGCAATTCCATGCGTCCGACCGGGCGCTGCAGCGTTATCACGGCTACCAGCAGGCGATGCGCGAGCATGGGCTGCAAGCGCCGACGCCGATTGAAATTCCACGCCATACCTATGCCGCGCTTTCCCTTGAGCACCTGCAAATCTTTCGAGATCCTTCGCAGCGGCCAAGCGCGCTGTTCTGTTCCAACGATTTGCTGGCGCTGAGCGTCATGCGCGATTTGCGCGCAATTGGCCTGCGCGTGCCCGACGATGTATCGGTAATGGGTTTCGACGGCATCCCGCTAGGCGAGCTGATGGATCCGATGCTGAGCAGCGTCGCCCAGCCATCCGAGCAAATCGGCGAGCTGGCGCTGCGTACCCTGGTGCACGCGATCGAGGAACCGCAAGACGGCCAAGCGCCGGCATCCACGCAATTATTGCCTCACACCGTCCGCCTGGGCGGCTCGGTCAGAACCTTTGATTTTCACAGTTAAATTCAAGAAAGGAACAAGCATGCGCTTAGCACGTGTTTTCCATACGATGGTTGCCGCCGTCGCCCTGGCCGCATCGGCCCATGCCCTCGCGCAAAACGCGATCTGCTACAACTGTCCGCCGGAATGGGCCGACTGGGCAACGCAGATCAAGGCCATCAAGGACAAGACCGGCGTCACGGTGCCGCCGGATAACAAGAACAGCGGCCAGTCGCTATCGCAGATCATCGCTGAAAAAGCCAGTCCGGTAGCCGACTTTACCTATGTCGGCGTGACCTTCGGCATCGAAGCCAAAAAAAATGAGGTCGTGACGCCTTACAAGCCGGCCGGCTGGAATGATATTCCAGGCGACCTGAAAGATCCTGACGGCTACTGGTTCACGATTCACTCCGGCACCATGGGCTTGATGGTGAATGTCGATGCGCTCAAGGGAAAGCCGGTGCCTCGTTCCTGGCAGGACTTGCTGAAGCCGGAATACAAGGGACTGATCGGCTACCTCGATCCGGCCAGTGCCTTTGTCGGCTATGTCGGCGCGGTGGCGGTCAACCAGGCGCTGGGCGGCACCCTGGATAATTTCACGCCGGGCATCAGCTATTTCAAGGCGCTGCAAAAAAACCAGCCTATCGTGCCCAAGCAGACTTCCTATGCGCGCCTGCTGTCTGGCGAGATCCCGATTTTGTTCGGTTATGACTTCGACGCCTATCGCGCTAAATACAAAGACAAAGCCAACGTCGCGTTTGTAATCCCTAGCGAAGGAACCGTGACGGTGCCGTATGTGGTCAGCCTGGTAAAGAACGGCCCGAATCCTGCCAACGCCAAGAAAGTACTCGATTTCCTGCTGTCCAACGAAGGACAGGCAATCTGGGCTAATGCCTATCTGCGGCCGGTGCGTGCTTCGGCCATTTCCAAGGAAGCCCAGTCACGCTTCCTGCCGGCTGCGGAGTACGCCCGCGCCAAGCCGGTCGACTACGGCAAGATGGCCGAGGTCCAGCGCAAATTCAGCGAACGTTATCAGGCTGAACTGCGGTGAACAGGCATGGCCAGAAGCGGCGCACGCCAGCCGGGCGCCACGTTTACCTGCTGTTTGCAGCGCCAGGCATGACGCTGTTCCTGGCCTTCTGGCTGCTGCCGATGCTGCGCCTGGTAGAAGTCGGCGCCAGCGGACCGAGCGGCGCCGCAGCGTATCTTGCCGTGCTGACCAATCGCCACTATTTCACCAGCCTGATGTCGACCCTGCTGCTGTCGGCCGCAGTCACATTGGCGACATTGATGATTTCCTCCCTGGTCGGGCTGTTTTTGCAGCGTAACCGTTTTACCGGTAAAGCGCTGCTGCTGTCCATGCTGACCTTCCCGCTGGCGTTTCCCGGCGTGGTGGTCGGTTTCATGGTGATCATGCTGGCCGGCCGCCAAGGCTTGATCGGCGTCGTGACCAACTGGCTGTTCGGCGACGCCTGGGTATTCGCTTATTCGCTGGGCGGCCTGTTCCTCGGCTATCTCTATTTTTCGATTCCACGCGTGATCCTGACCGTAATGGCGGCAGCGGAAAAGCTTGATCCGGCGCTGGAAGAAGCGGCGCGCTCGCTAGGCGCGGACTCGCTGCGGGTATTCGTCGATATCGTGCTGCCGGCTCTGGCGCCGGCGCTGGTGTCTTCCGGAGCGATCTGTTTTGCCACCAGCGTCGGCGCTTTTGGCACGGCCTTCACGCTGGCGACCAATATCGACGTATTGCCGATGGCGATCTATAACGAATTCACCAGCTACGCCAATTTTTCGATGGCCGCTGCATTGTCGATCGTATTAGGCGCGATCACCTGGCTGGTGCTGGCGCTGGCGCGTTCATGGTCAGGCAACGCAGCGGGAGCCGCTGCATGAAACATTCTTTCCGTTTTTATCTGCAGCTGGCGTTCACCTTGCTGGTGTGCGCGTTCCTGATCGTGCCCATCGTATTGTCGATGCTGGCCGGCATCACCGATAATTTTTTCGTCGGCTGGTCCAGCGGTTTCACTTTGCGTTGGGTAGAGCAGGTCTGGACCACCTATCAGCAGACGATCTGGCGTTCGATCGCCATCGCATTGGCTTGCCTGGTTGTCACCACTGCCGCCGGCGTGCCGCTGGCTTACATGCTGGCGCGTCACCGGGGCGGCAACAGCCGGCTGGCGCGCGCGTTCGAGGAGCTGCTGATGATGCCGGTAGCCGTGCCGGGCCTGGCGACGGCGTTGGCCCTGATCATGGCATACGGCCAGTACCGGGAATTCCGCGGCAGCCTGCTGTTTATCCTGGTCGGCCATGTGCTGTTTACGCTGCCATTCATGGTGCGTCCGGTGCTGGCGGTGATGCAGTCGTCGCAATTGCCGGTGCTGGAGGAAGCCGCCGCCAGCCTGGGTGCGGGACTGTGGCAGCGATTTTTCGGGATCGTGGTTCCCAACGTATTTTCAGGTATCCTTGCCGGCGCCCTGATGGTGGTGACCTTGTCGATAGGCGAATTCAACATTACCTGGATGCTGCATACCCCCCTGACCATGACGCTGCCGGTCGGGCTGGCCGACAGCTATGCCTCGATGCGGCTTGAAGTCGGCTCCGCCTATACGCTGATCTTCTTCCTGATGATCATTCCGTTGCTGATCGCCATGCAATGGGTAACGCACACTACACGCTCAAGAGTCCGTTTATGAAGAATGCTGTTTCCATCCAGTTAATCCAGTGCGGAAAAACCTTCGCCAACGGCGCGCAAGCGCTGCAGCCGATAGAACTGGAAATCAGGCCCGGAGAAACCGTCGTCCTGCTGGGGCCGTCCGGCTGCGGCAAGACCACCACCTTGCGCCTGATTGCCGGTCTGGAATTTCCGGATGCCGGCGGCCAGGTCCTGTTTGGCGGCGAAGACGTCACTGCCTTGCCGATAGAAAAACGCGGTGTCGGCATGGTGTTCCAGAATTACGCCTTGTTTCCGAACATGACCGTTGGCGAAAACATTGCCTATGGCTTGAAGATCCGCAAAATGCCGGCGGCCCGGCGGCTCGCAAAAATCGACACGCTGCTGGAGATGGTGCACCTGCAAGGATTGGGACAGCGGCGCATCGACCAGCTCTCGGGAGGCCAAAAACAGCGGGTCGCATTGGCGCGCGCATTGGCGGTCGAACCCAAGGTGCTGCTGCTGGATGAACCCTTGACCGCGCTGGACGCGAAACTGCGCGAGACCCTGCGCGCCGATCTTAACCAGCTGCTGCGCAAGCTCGGCATCACGGCGATCTATGTGACGCATGACCAGAGCGAGGCCATGGCGCTGGGCGACCGGGTGGTGGTGATGGAACGCGGCAGGATTGCGCAGGTCGGCAGTCCGCAGGATATCTATTATCGTCCCGCCAGCCATTTTGTCGCCGATTTCATCGGCACCATGAACCGGGTCACGGGCAGGGTGCACGACGGTTACCTGCGCTTTGCCGGCGGCATGCTGCCATTCACCGCATCGTCGCCGGCGCCGGCGGTAACGCTCATGTTCCGGCCGGAAGATGTGGAGGTCGTCACCGACGGCGCGGCCGGTGCGAACATGCAGGGCGCCGTGTTGTCCACCTTCTTCCTGGGAGACCGGACGCGCCTGGTGATCGATATCGGCGCCGAACAGCCGGTCATCGTGGAAACCGGCAGGCGTGCTTCCTGGCGGGCAGGCGAACCTATCGCATTGCGCGTAGCGGAACATGGTCTGCTGCATTTTAGCGATGGAGCAACAGCATGATCCTGTGCCAGATTTCCGATTTGCATATCAAGGCCGACGGCAAGAAGTCGTACCGGATCGTCGATACCGCTGAAAGCCTGCGGCGTTGCGTGGCGCAGGTCAACCAGCTCAGGCAGCGGCCCGATGCCGTGGTGCTGACCGGCGACCTGGTCGATTTCGGGAAGCCGGAAGAATATGCATTCCTGCGCCAGCTGCTGCAGCCCCTGGCGATGCCTTGCTACCTGCTGCCGGGGAACCACGATGAGCGCAGCGCGCTGCGCGCAGCATTTCCCGATCACGCTTACCTGCGGCAAAACGAAAACAGGATCGAATATGTGATCGATGATTATCCTTTGCGCATTGTCGCGCTGGACACCGTCATTCCGGGCGCCAGCAGCGGTGCGCTGGCGCCGGCCAGCCTGGCCTGGCTGGACCGGGTATTACAGACGCAACCGGACAAGCCGACGGTGATCGTGATGCACCACCCGCCGTTCAAGACCGGCATCGGCCATATGGACCAGATTGCGTTGGCGCAGCCGCAGGCATTGGCCGACGTGGTGTGCCGCCATCCTCAGGTCGAGCGCATTCTTTGCGGTCATTTGCACCGAGCGATCCAGGTGCGCTTCGGCGGTACGATCGCCTCTACCTGTCCCGGCGTCGCGCACCAGGTGGCGCTGGACCTGAGCCCGCAGGCGGCATCGCAATTCGTCATGGAACCGCCGGCATTCCAGCTGCACCTGTGGGATGCGGAGGCCGGCCTGATCAGCCATACCGCCTATGTCGGCGAGTTTGACGGGCCGTATCCGTTCTACGATGGCGACAATCTGATTGATTAGGCCAGGCCCTAGCGGAGCGTCAGTTTCAGCGCCGGCTTTTCGCCGTAGTCGTCGTAGCGTTCGTTGATGGCGGCGATGCAGAACTCAAGTTCCTCGATGATCTCGGGCGCCTGCCGGCGCAGTGTTTCGCTGTGCAGTATCTCGATATTCAACACTTCGTTTTCCTGCAGCCGGAACTTGCTCATGCCATCTTCGTCGCGCAGATAGCTGAGGCAATCGATCCAGGCATTCATGTTGCGGCCATAGAATTCGGGAAAGCCGAATGCCTGCGCGGATTCGGTGTGGAAACTATCCCAGTCGGTGATGATTTCGCCGTTCAGGCGGGCGCTTGGCATGATGTTTCTCCTGCTTGAATTCCAGATCGTTTGCCGAACTTATCACATTTGCCGCGACAAGTTGCGTCCATCGTTTCACAGTATCCATATTTTCAGGATCAGGCCGCAGATCGCACATGCCGCAATGACATGGATCACGTTGCGTTTGAAACGGAGCAGGGCGACGGCTGCGGCCAGCGCAATCAGTGCCGATATCCAGTCAAAGGCGCCGTTAAAACCCTGCGGCCAGAGTACGTGATACCCGAAGAATACCGCCAGGTTCAGGATCACGCCAACCACGGCGGCGGTGATGGCCGTGAGGGGAGCGGTAAATTTGAGGTCGTGGTGAGTGGCTTCGATCAGTGGTCCGCCCGCGAGGATGAACAGGAACGATGGCAGGAAAGTGAACCAAGTTACCAATGCGGCAGCGGCTGCACCGGCAAGAAACAGACTGTCCGGTCCGAACAGGGCTTTCACATAGCCGCCCACGAAACCGACAAAAGCCACCACCATGATCAGCGGCCCGGGCGTGGTTTCGCCCAGCGCCAGGCCGTCGATCATTTGTGCCGGCGTCAGCCAGTTGTAGTGTTCTATCGCGCCTTGATACACATACGGCAATACGGCATAAGCACCGCCGAAAGTCAGCATGGCCGCCTTGGTGAAGAACCAGCCCATTTGCGTCAAGGTGTCATGCCAGCCGTAGGCCGCGGTCAGCAATCCCATCGGAACCGCCCATAGCAATGCGCCGACGATGGCCACGCGCAGCAGGCTGCGCCAGCGAAAGCGAGCATGGTCCGGCGTCGGCGTATCGTCATCGATCAACGCCGGCCCAAACGACTGGTCTGCCTTGCCGTGCGCGCCGCCGGTCTTGAAGCGCTCCGGCGCGATGCGGCCGCCGATGTAGCCGATCAGGGCGGCAGTTGCGACGATCAGTGGAAAAGGCAGGCTCAAGGCGAAGATGGCGACGAACGACGCTGCCGCGATCGCCCAGAGCACGTTGTTCTTGAGCGCCCGCGAGCCGATGCGGTGAGCGGCCTGCAGCACGATGGCAGTCACTGCCGGCTTGACGCCATAGAACAGGCCGGCGATCAGCGGCAGGTTGCCAAAGGCAATATATAGCCACGATAGGCCGATCAGGATCAGCAGCGAGGGGAATACGAACAAGACCCCGGCCACAATGCCGCCCCATGAACGGTGCATCAGCCAGCCGATATAGGTGGCAAGCTGTTGCGCCTCCGGTCCGGGCAAGAGCATGCAGTAATTCAGCGCGTGCAGGAAACGCCGTTCGGAAAGCCAGCGCCGGTTCTCGACCAGCTCCTGGTGCATGATGGAGATTTGTCCGGCAGGTCCGCCGAAACTGATGAAGCCCAGCTTGAGCCAGAACATGAACGCTTGGCGAAAGCTGACCGGGGACGGCGGCAATCCGATGTCTGCTGCCGCTGGAATCTGAGGTTGGCTCATCGTCTGGTTTCACAAGTGTCGGTTCAGGCCGCGGCAGTCGTTGCGACGCCAGCTTTGCACAGCTTACCTTACAACGAAAAAAGGGATCCCGGTTGCGGGATCCCTTTTTCAGTCCGGTGCCGAGCGGCTCGGCAACCTTACTCGATACCGCTCTGCAGCACGCTGTCAGGCAGTGGCGCCTTGAACCAGCGCTGGGCATTGACGTTCAGCATGCCGTTTTGCTTGATGCGGCTCAGCATCGCATTCACCTTGCCGAGCAAGGCGGTTTCGTTCTTGTTGACGCCGATAAAGCAGGGCGAGTCCTTCAGCACGATTTTCAGCCGGGTTGCTTCCGCCTGTTCTTTGGTAAAGGCGGAAATCAGCACGTTACCCGCGGCCAGCAACTGGGACTCGCCTTGCACGTACGATTTGACCGCTTCCGGTTCGGTGGCGAAACGCTTGATATTGGCCGATGCCGGCGCAACCTTGCTCAACTCGCCATCTTCGATCGAACCTTTGAGCACAGCGATGGACTTGCCTGCCAGGCCAGCCGCGTTCTTGACCTCGACACTCTGCGCGCCGAAGATGCCGAGATAAAACGGTGCGTAAGCTTGCGAAAAGTCGATCTGTTTTTGGCGCTCCGGATTTTTGCCAAGGCTGGAGATCACCAGGTCCACATGCCGATTCAATAGCGAAGGAATGCGCTCGGCGCTATCCATAGGCACCATGTCCAGCTTGACGCCCAGTTCCAGTGAAATCATCCTGGCGATCGAGACATCGAATCCTTCCAGCGACTTGTATTGATTGGGCGAGCCGAAAGGCGGCGTATCCTTGGGCACGGCGATGCGGATCGCACGGCGGTTCTGCACGTCTTCCAGTGCATCGGCGCGGCTCTCATGGGCCGGCAACAGGGTGGTCGCCAAGGCAACGGAATAGACAAGAATGCATGCAAATACACCGGCGTAACGCTTCACAAGAAGACTCCCAGAATCAATTGAACGAACCCATGTCCATTTTTCAATGGCTCACAATACTGCCGCAACGATTGTTACGCACAGGATTCTATGTCTGGGCAGAAAGTTTGTATACGGAATAATCGGGAATTGTGTCGCGCTGTTTCTTTCCTGCGAATTTACAAAAAAACTGTTGGCAGAGTGCATGAAATGGCTTGGAAAAACGCGTCGAATCGGAGACGTTTTGTTGTTTCCTTGTCTCATCGGACGGGATCTGGGTTCCCGGTTTTGAAGCGCAAAACAAAACGGCCCCCATTTCTGGAGGCCGCATATGCCGGGGTCATTGTTTCCAATGAAATAATGGTGGAGGCGACGGGAATCGAACCCGCCCTAAACCTGGAGTTTATGCGGCTTTTGGCCTGATGGTTGGCATAATGCTGTCATTTCTGCGTATGCCGGCAAAGTTGACCGCCAAAGTCGGCGACCGTTGATCGGCTAGCCTACAAAAGATTTTTATGGCGATACTGCCGCAGCCTCTAATTTTATTGAAGAAAAAGACCAAAAAGAATTTTTCAATTTGCATGGGTATGAATGATACTCAACCATAACTAATTCTGAAGAAAAATCTCCGATCAATAGTAATTCCCATCAAACACATGAAATACCTTTTTGTTCTTGCACTGTTTGCCTCTGGCGCACTTCGTGCAGCCGAATTTCCCGCAAACATCGTTAGGCTCATTCCAAAAGGATATGAGGTATTAAGCTACGCGGTGGGTCAGCTTAATGACGATAATCTTCAGGATTATCTGGTGGTCGTTCATCATCCTGTCGATACGAGGCTGCAACCTTCACTGCGCCCCCTGCTTATCTTCACCCAGAATCCCGACGGAACGTTCAGGCTTGCGACAAGGAATGACACGCTTGTAATGCGCGCCGACGAAGGAGGGCAGTGCGACCCGTTCACAGATAGCGAAGACAATGGACTGGCAATCAAGGATCGTTATTTCACTGTTCAGCATAGCGTTGCCTGCGGTCAGCACTGGACTGATTACATTACGTTCCATTACGACGAGAAGCGGCACGACTGGCTGTTCCACAAGGAAATCGTGCAAAGCTGGCATTTGAACTCTGATCCTGGAGGGGATGCCTTGGAGCTAGATCCCGTTCATGTCACGAAGGCCAACAGCAAGCATCCGATTACATTTGAGGCATGGCGTCGTGATCAGTGATACCGCGCCAGGAAAGAAACCGCATCTAAGTGAATTTTCAGATGCGATGAATTGGCATTCCGATGATTTCAAGTGTAGTAGTCGCGACCTGATCTGACATTCCCCGGTTTGACGTGTGCCGTTGTCAGGTCAAATTCAGTTGTTCAGTGTCGTGATTTTATCTTGCCAATCGGATCTGTATCTAGCGTTTAGGAGGCACTCGTTCTATCCATTGAACTAGGAGATGCATTGTCATCACACCTGGCGTTCCTTAGGTGAACGGATTAAATTGATAAATGCTGTGCCCCATTAGGTTGCCACTAAAACCGAAAGCAGTGGGCTTGTTGGCTTTCCCCTCTCCCAAAGGGCGTTGTCAGTGTGCCTGACGTTTCCTTTTGGCAATCAATAAGCGCCTTTGTCGATGCTTCGATACCAAGTTCAATAAAACTCTTTGTCGCAGAGCGTGCTATTGCGCGTGCGAAGGGAGATTCAGGCGTTTGGTGACCGTCCATCGAACGCAGCATATGTTCAGACGTATCTCGTTTAGTGGTCGGCCAGGGTTGTGGATATTCCGCTGTGACGAGCAAAGATTGAGCATGAACGTATTGACACATCGTCAGAAGAACTACGCATAGGATAGTTTTCTCCAGCATGCCTCGGGGATTTTTTAAAATAAAAAACTCAGTGCTCATCTTATGCCCTTGGTGATGTATCGCCAAAAACAACTGTTACAAATTTGCTACAGCAGAGCAGGATAAACATAGCTGGTGCGGGCCTACAGTCTCATTCCACGCCGTGAACTAACCTTTTCATCTGCGTACCATTAACGTGTATGGGATAGCTATTCTACGTTTCAGAACTGACCTCGTTTATATCGGGATCCAAAAATTCCTAATTCATGGGGAGGGCGCGACGGCGCTTCGTTTTTACACAGCTTGAGTCGATAGCGGAAACGTAAAAAATGGTGAAAGTGAATGTATCACCCTCACCATCAAGTATCCTCGTTGCGGCACATTAAACTACCTGAGAATCATCCGTTCCGCAATTGCATGAAGACACGCCAGGCATTGTCGCCATGCTTACCAGCTCCATCGCATGCCGGCATCCACCATCGCCGTGCGCTGTTGCGCTCCGCCGAGATTGGTCGTGTAAGTTCCGGTCACAAACGCACTGGTCGACTTGTTGATCGTGGCAACCAGACCCGCGTTCAGCTGGCCTGCTGTCTGATTCGTACCGCTGGAAATCACGGTAGTACCGTCAAAAGTGGTGGTGTCATGGGAGCCGGAACTGCGCAGCAGGTTCAGCCGCAGATATGGCTGCCAGATCGCGGCAGCTGCGTCAAAACGGCTTTGCAAGCGCACTCCGAGGCGAGCGAGGAAGGTATTGCCGTTGTTGAAGCTCACAGTCGAGACACCATCATTCAAGTTATTGAAGGATTGATTTTGCCAGATCACTTGCGCCTGAGGCTCGATGATCACATCCGCGCCGAGTGGAATGGGAAGGCCGCCCTCAATCGATCCGATAAGCGCGCTGCCGTGGGTGTGCGCGCCCACGCCATCGTGCGAGCGCGGATCCGCCGATAGTGAACTTCCCATCAGGACTGCATCCGTGTACCAGCCGCTCGGGCCGACGTGGGTCCAATAGCCGCCAAGACTGTATGCGTCGACAGCAAGATTGCCGACATCAAGATTCTGCACAGCCATCGCAAAACCGTTGACCTTGCCGGTGGCATGCGCGAAGCCGACAAACAGACCGTAATGGTTGCGTTGGCCACTGGCGCTGGTGTCTGCGTAGATGTCGTGACCGACCTGCATTCCCGTCATTGAGCCATCGAACTGGGGCGTGACAGTGCCATCCTGACGTTGCTTGGTATGGCTGCCCCAGACACGCCCCCAGGCCGCCGGCAGTTCGCCGTTCTCGATCAGCAGCGACTGCTCGCCCTGCCTGTCATGAAAATTATCGAGTTGCTGAATATTGACTTGCCGGGCGACGCTGGCAACTGCCGCATAGACAGGGACCTCGGGGCGATACAGTGGGATTGCTCCAGAGCCGGCCGACGGCGTTGGGTCTGCAGGAGTAACCGACGGGGTGGTCGGCGCCCCGGCCGGGGGCGTACCTGTGGGCGTGCTTGGAGGCACAACGACGGGCGGTGTTGGAGTTTGCGCCACGGTATTACGCAGATACCAGTTTTCCGAGGTGCCGCCGCTCACGCCGCCTTTGGCGAGATAGTAGGAATAGGCGCCAGCCTTGACCGGTCCCGCCAGCACAAAAGCGCTTGCGGCGGTCGTCGCGCCGTTCACGGCCTGCACCACTTCAATACCGTCGGCGACTATGGCCGCGCCGGGCCCACCGACATTCGTGATACGTAAGCTGGACGATCCGCTGGCGGCACCACCGTTGATCACCAAGCGATCCGACGCTGCGCCATCGCCTGCGAGGTAGGTGTTCAGGGCGATGCTGCCATTCTGGCCGACATAGTTGCCGACAACAGTGAGCCGGTTGCCAACTCCTTGGCCGCCGATTTGCAGCAGGCCGGCGTTGGTCAATGGTCCGTTGATCGTAAAGCTGCCGTTGCCCGAGCCGGCAAACTGAGGCAAGGCATTGGCCACCGCAATCGTGCCGTTGTTGGTCACCGTTCCTGTGACGCTGCCGTAGCCGCCGAGCGTGGCGCCTGAGGCGACGGTTGTATTACCGCCGCCGGACAATGCCGCCGCAGTGTGCGAGGCGTCGCCCACTGCCAGTGTTCCGGCTGCGACGATCGTTCCTCCGGTATAGGGATTGTCGGTGTTCAGCACGGTCATGCCGGCGCCGGCCTGCGTAACCGAGCCGGTGCCGGAAATCGTGCCAGGGAAAATGACGTCGTCGGAACGGTTGAAGACCAGCGCACCATTGTTTGTAACATCGCCCACGATGCTACCTGTTGTACCACCGCCGCCAAGTTGCAGCGTACCGGCCGAGATACTGGTTCCTCCGCTATAGGTGCTGTTCCCGGTTAACACCGTGGTGCCGCTGCCAGCCTGGCTAACCGCGCCTGTGCCTGAAATCGTTCCAGAAAACGGCTGTGTGTCGGAGCGGTTAAAGACAAGAGAACCGTTATTGACAACATCGCCTACGATGCTGCCGGTGGTGCCGCCGTTACCCAGCTGTAGCGTACCGGCCGAAATTGTCGTGCCGCCGGCATAGGTATTGTCTCCTGCAAGCGTCAGGCTGCCAGATCCTGCCTTGTTGAAGCTGCCGGAACCGGTCATGCCTTGCGACAGCGTGGATGCAAATCCTTGTGTGTCGATGGTGCCGCCCGGCGCATTGATGGTTACCGCACGTGTGCTGGCGAGATCAAAACTCTGCTGAAGCTGAAGTGTGCCGCCGTTGAATGTCAGTCCACCGGTGTTTGCACCCAGTGCGTTGTCGGCGCCGACGGCAACGGTGCCGGCGGTGAGCGTGGTGCCGCCGGAATAGGTATTGCCGCCGGCAGCTGTCGGCGCCAGCACCAAGGTGCCGCCCTGGGTCTTTTCGACCGCACCGGTGCCTGAAATGAGACCGGCATAAGTGCCACTGTCAGGCTGTACAAAGCGCACCAGGCCATTGTCGATGACGCTAGACGGCAAACTCTGCGCCCGCGCCTCAAGCGTGCCTGCCGCATCGACGGTTATCTTGCCGGTATACGCGCTGTTGTTGCCGGTGAGCGCCAGTGTGCCTTGCTGAACCTCGGCGACAGTGGCCCCCGTGATGGTGCCGGTTAGCGTCCAGGTTCCCGTATCGTTTTTGATAAGCGATGAGAAGTTAACCATATTGCCAGACAGAGACGAACTTCCGGTGCCGCTCAAGAAAATGGTGTTATTGCCGCCGCCGCCATTGAAATTGCCCGTAATGACCGACCCCGTATAGAGCCGCAACGTATCATTGCCACCGGCAAAAACGAGATTGCCGATGACTTGTCCTCTATTGGTAAAGTCGACCGCACCGTTTCCTGACGCGCCGATCACATTGCCTGGCGCCTGGATGATTCCCGTTGCATTATTGACGATCGTGTTCAGGCCACTTGTATTCTGAAACCAGATGGCGGCGGCATGATCTGCCTTGATCGTGCCATTGTTGGTGATGACGTTGCCTGCGCCTTGCAGATTGATGGCTTCCGCACTGCCTTGCGTGCCGGTTGCGAGAACTTGGCCTCCTTGATCGATCGTCAATGTGCCGTTGTTGCGGAATTCGACTGTATTGGCGCCGGTGCTGTACAGCCCATTGTTGTTGACCCCCTTGGCGCTCACCGTACCGCCGTTCTGGACCGTTACGTTCGCATTGTCACGCAGGCTGATGGCGTTTGCATCGCCGACTGCGAGCTGGCTGCCTGTCCCGACGGTGACGGTTCGACCATCCTCGGCGGGCAGATTGCCGGTCCCCACTGTCGTAATCCAGGGATTGGTCGCGGTGGCATCGCAGGTTGTGAGTTGACCAGAAGTGTTGCACGCTGCGTAGGCTGTTCCCGGTACCACACTCAGCGCAGGTATTAGCACAAGGGAAGAGGCGGCAGAAAGAACTAGACGATAGTGAATAGGTTGGGGCATTTTTTTTGTTGGCGCTTATAGATTTAACATTTCGTGTTTGTGGCTCACATTGAAAAATTAACAATGCAAGATGATATTTAACGTTTTGAATTCTAAAAATCCTCGGATATGCTGTTAAATCTGAATTTGATTTAACAATTAATTTTCTCAGGATTACATTGCCACATGACAATATGTGACAATATTTGACATTCAAATATTGTAAATAAACAACACATGCCGATATTGTCAAAAAAAATGCCGGCCCAAAATGACGATCGGCGTCAGTATTGACTGACGCCGATTCATGAGTGCGATTATTGGTGTGTGCGAGATGGGTAACAGCGTTGTCGCTAAGTCGCAAACGTGGGCGAAATTTGGGCGGAAATGGAGACTATTTGAGCCATCGCCAGACCTCGCAGTCATTGTAACCCCCAGTATTTACGAGGTTTGCGGTGGCCTGGCGTGGTTTGTAATAGGGGAGGTGGCGGAAATCGAATCCGCCTCGTTAGATGAAAAAAGAAATGCTGTCATTATGTTGTCATTCTGGAGCCAAAACAGCTCCAAAACACCACACACATGACAGCATTATATTTTTAAGTCTTTGATTTGAAACGATATATTGGTGGAGGCGGCGGGAATCGAACCCGCGTCCGCAAGTCCTCTACAGACAGTTCTACATACTTAGTGCTGTCATTTGATTTAACCCAGCCGACGCGGACGCACACGCTTCGTTCAGGCGAGTCACCTAAATTTAACTTTCAGCCAAGTAACCCGACTAAAAGCGATTCCCTGTAAATGACTCTACTGCTGTTTTACCAGCCCACCCCAGGGACGAGATGGTGTAGAGCTAACCGGTTATTAAGCGGCTAGTGCGTACGAGTTATCGTTTGCAGTTAGATCTATTCCGATTGTATTTACGAGGTAGTCGGTCCTCGGTATGCCCTGCGCTGCTTTGTAACCCACGTCGAAACCAGGTCGCCCCCGACGGTAAAGCAGCTGTCAGTATAGCACTTTATCGCTCGATCCGAGACGGGCATCCCGAGCGCCTGACTGGCTTGGAGCCAATGGCGCGGATTTCCAGCTCGCATCCCGGCTCTTGCCTGGCGCCATGCCGGGCTTTCCAGCCCGGCTTGCGCATCCGCCGTCACCGCATGCTCAAGGTCCCTCTCTTCCAGGCCGGGTCCTGCCAGCGGTAAAACAGGCTCAGGGAGCGCGGGCTGTCAGCCTGTTTCTCGACATCCATGGTATCCATCCGGATCACTTCAAAGCTGCGTTTGAAGCGGCCGTCCACGCGCGCTTCGCGTACCGCCAGCATCTTCGCGCTGCCCGGCACCCAGCCGGCGAATTCCAGGTAGCCGACATCGGGCGCGTTCGCGGCCGGCGGCAGGATGTCGATGGTCCAGCCCTTATCTCCTTGATGGAATACCCAGAGCTCGCGCCATGAGTCGAGCGGTTGCACCGCGAGCGCCAATGCGGTTTGCTGGGCGTTGACGCTGGCCGAGGCTTTCCAGACCAGGCCGTAGGTGCAGCGCTTGAAGAGCGGGTTCTTTTGATCGTGTTTGGCGTCTACCAGCGTGACGCAGGTTTCGCCGGTTTCACCTGGTGCGGTGAGGACCGCCAGGCCGCTGCCGGTCGCCGGTTCCGGTTCTGCCGCCCAGCGCGAGGCAGCGACGCGCACGGCGGCATCGGTATAGGCGGCTGCGTCCGGTTCAGCGATTTCTTCCTTGTTGACGCCGGCCAGTTCCTGCAAGGCGCGGTTGGCGGCTTCCTGGGCCGGCAGGCGCTGCCTGGCGCGTTCGAAGGCGATGCTGGCCCAGACGCCGGCGCGGCGCAGGCGCAGGAGGTTTTTTTCGTATTCGGGCAGGTTGGTCAATTGCACGCGGTCGAGGATGTCGCCGCGCCAGGCGTCGAGGCTGTTGCGGTCGGTGGGGGTGAGGTTGGGGTCTACGCACTCGGGCCGGGTCAGCGCCAGGGCGGCGCGGGCGCGCTGCCCATCGTCCGATTTCATGGCCAATACGCGGCGGAAGGCTTCACCGTTGTAGCAAAGCTGGATGCGCCCTTCGCGCTCGAAGCCCTGCATGCTGATGCCGTAGCTGGATGCCACTTCAAGATGGGCCGCCAATACGGTGTCGTCGGTTTTTCCGCGTTTGGCTGAGGCGCGGCGCGCCAGCCGTTCTGCCATGGTGCCGAGCGCATCGAATGGCTCGGGGCCGATGGCTTCGGCCGGCGCCGCTTTCAGGTAGGCCGCCGCGTAGCTGATGCCGAGCGCCTCGGCTCCCGGCGTGTCGCGCAGGAAGCGTACCACCGCCAGCAGGTCGGGGGCGTCTTTCGGTTCCAGCGACTGGGTGCGTACTTGCGAAGCGCGGATATAGCCGCCGCGTTCGCGGCGGTGATCGTACACCTGCAGGTAGTCCATCTTCTCGCCGCGCACTTCCAGGCTGTCGCCTTGCCAGAGCACGGCTTGCTGCTGGGCCGATTCACGGGGGGCGGCACGCAGGGCGGCACTATCCTGGGTGACGATGGCGACCAAGGCCAGGGCGGCGAGCATCATTGCTGTGTCTCCTGAGCTGCGGTAACGCTGGTTTGCGAGTTTTGCGAGGCAACCGCCTGGCCGCCGCCGAGCAAGGCAGAGCCGATGAAGCCGCCGTTGGCCGGGGGCGCGGCGATGATCACCGAGATCTTGTCGGACAGTTTGTCGGCCATGGTTTTCTGGATCAGCAAGGGGTTCTTCGAGATCAGCGCGCCGTCGCGTTCAAGCTGGGCGCTGGTGACCTTGCCGATGGTTTCCAGGCGGTAGGCTTCGACGTCGGCCAGCTTGTGGCGTGAATCGGCCTCGCCGGTAGCTTCAATGCGGCGCGCTTCTGCGCTGCCCTCGGCGGTCTTGATGCGCGATACCTTTTCTGCCTCGGCTTCATACTGGCGCTGCTCGATCTGCTTTTGCTTGAACGGCAACACGTGCTTCATGGCCTCTTCCTGGGCCTTGGCGGCGATGATTTGTTCGTTGCCGGCCGCTTCCGCCGATTTTTCGCGCTTGACCTTGTCGGCTTCGGCTTCCAGCTCGGTTTGCCGTACTTGCTTGCTCTTCAGCTCCAGCGTGTATTTCATTTTTTCGGTTTCCAGTTCTTCGGCCAGCAATTTTTCCATGCCTTGGCGGTACTCAGGCGGCAGGTCGACCTGGCCCATCTGTACGCCGCGCAGGATGATGCCGTCGGCCGCCAGTTTCGGTTTCAATTCGTTTTCTATTTCTTTCTGGATTTCGCCGCGCTTGGTGGAAAAGATGTCTCGCACCGAATAGCGGGTGAAGGATTTGTAAATCACGCCCTGCACCATCGGCTCGACGATCTCGCCGTTGATGTCGGCAGGCAGTTTTTCTGCGATAGCGGCCAGCCTGGCCGGGTCGATGGCGTAGCGTATGGTCAGGTCCACGCCCAGCGACAGGCCCTCGATCGATTGGAACGGCGCTTCGCCATTCGCTTTGCTGCTGCGGACCGGGCGGTAGACCTGATCGAGCAGCGAGTAGCGCCGCAGTTCATGCAGGCCGGGGATGACCACCACCAGGCCGTCTTTTACTTCGGTGGTACCGCCGGTGAGCTTGTTGGCGCGGATGCCGACTTCGCCGGGTTCCAAGGTCTTGAACGGCGGGTGGGTAATCAATTCGTAGCCGCTGCCGCCTATCAGCGCGAGCGCCAGCAACAGTATCCAGGCACGCCGCGCAGCGCGGGCCAGGCCGACCAGCGCAGCGCCGATTGCCGAAATGGTTGTGGTGAGCAGTGCAAGCAAGCCCTGCGCCAGTGATTCGAGCCGTTCAGACATGATATTTCCCCCGGTTGATGTAGTAATTCGATGGTTGGGAGCGGCACGCAATGCTTTTCCCTGGGAAGAATCTTGCGCTCCAGGCAGCGGAAGTAACAATGGCCAGGCCGGGGCAGTCGCGTTATCCGGGGGCGGTGAATGCTCCGCAACGTCGCAGTCAGGTAAGCCGTGTGAAGAAATACTCACAGCGCGGCGCAGACATTTCATGGGAAAGCGTGGATACTTTCATGACCCTGCGTCCTGCAAGCGGGCGCCCTCTCCCTGCAGATGCACAGGGGCAGCGGGCAAGCCGTGAAAAGGGGCGGGACGAGGGGCGTCATTGATAGCGGATGTAGCGGAGAAAAAATGTCAAAGCAGGCACAAAAAGTAGCGGTGATCGAAGACGACATCCCGACCAGCAACCAGCTCAAGGGCTGGATCGAATCGGCCAAGCCTGGCATCCACGTCGACCAGTGGTATACGCGCGACGACGCCGAAGCGGCGCTGGCGCGCGAGAACTATGACCTGGTAGTGCTTGACATCGAACTGGGGCGCGAGCGCCATGCCGGCGTCGCCATCATCAATGCCATCAACAAGGGCCAGGCAACGCCGGTGCTGGTGGTGTCGGCCATGCCGGCCACCATCTACCGCAGCATCATGAAGGCGCTGGATGCCTGGGATTACCTGCAAAAGGCAACCTTCGAAGAATCCGATTTCATCGATACCTTCCTGGAAATCCTGCGCGCCGCAAAGGACCGCAACAGCACGAGGGAGAGTGCGCCCGCGGCCAGCAGCAACGAACTGTCGATCGACCCGCTGCGCCAGAAGACCCCGATCTGGCGCGCGCAACGCATCAACCTGCCGCTGACGGCGCAGCGCCTGCTGGCCGCGCTGTACGAGCATCGCGGCCAGGTTGTGACCTATGAGCAGCTGTTCCAGGTGGTCAAGAGCGGGCGCAATCGCGACAATATCCGCAAGCACGTCAGCACCATCCGCGATGCATTCCGCGAGGTCGACGCAGAGTTTGCCTGCATTGAAAATATCCCGATGCGCGGCTTTCGCTGGGTTGACCAGGAAAAATGATGTGCGGCCACTTCAACCGCGGGGATGACTGCACATGAAGATCAGCTTTCCGAATATCGCCCAATACCGTTTGCGCATCCTGTTTCGCGGCGCCTTCCTGCTGCTGGCGGTGGCTACCGTTGCGCTGGCGCTGTACGTGCTGCAGCAGGAAAAGCAGCTGAGCTACAAGAATTACCAGGCCAGTTTCCGCAAGACCGGCGACCAGATCCTGGCGACCTTGCGCCATCCTGCCGGACAATTGGCGCTGTTGAATCCACGCACTGAAAATGGCGGCGCGGCTGTGCTGCACCCGGTATTGCTGCCGTTTCCCTCGCTTGATTTCGACGACCAGAACAAAGTGCGGCAAGCCATCACCATGTCTGGCTGCCTGGTGCAGTATGGCGACGACGGCGCGCTATGCGTGGCCGTCGGCAACAACCCGTGGGCCGGCGGTTTCATTTATGTTGCCGGCAGTTTCGTCAGCGGCGAACTGATGCCGCACCAGCGCGGCGAGCAGGATATCGGCGACGCGCATCGCGTGCGGGTGACAGTGACGCTGCGCGGGCAGACCTATCGCTGGATTGCGCCGTTTGAAAAGAACGGCGATCCGAATGCCGTGCAAACGCGTGGCGCGCATGGCCGCCTGACTGGTTTTCTCGATGACGATAGCGGCCGTGTGGGATCCAGGCCGGTCAAGGATTTCCGCGGCTGGATCTGGCAAAGCACCTTATGCAGCAAGCCCGGGGAGGGCGACGGCGATGCCGATTGTCCGCGCAGTTCATTTTTCTCGCTGCGCCTGCCGGTGGGTGTCTTGCAGGATGCCTTGTTCCAGGAAAAAAATCCGGTCTGGCCGCCGGCCGACCTGGATAACATCCAGGTGCGCATCGAGGTCCTGCCCCCGGGCGATGGCCCGCTGCTTTTCGACAGTAAAAGCGCCGCTGCGGCACGGGCATTTTCGGTGGGCGACCTGGCCTCGCTGCTGTTGCCGGGCGAGAGCTTGCGCATCAGGAAGCGCGGCGCGGCAGGCGGCGCTGACCTGGTCAGCCTGACCGGCGCCGAAGATCACCCGGACGATACCTCGCGCCTGCTAAGCCGCCTGGTGCGCCGTCTTCCCGTGGACGAAATCGGCGCGCCGAACGAAAGCAGGGAATCCGTAGTGACGTCGGCGGGGATCTATGACGTGACCCTGATCGGCGACGAACGCAGCGTCAATCGCAGCCTGGGCGTCGTGGCGGCGCGGGTATTGTGGTTTGTCGGGGCGATGCTGCTGGCCTTGTTCGTGGCCTGGCTGATCATCGAGATCGGCATCATTCGCCGCATCACGATGCTGACCCGGCGTGCCGCCAAGGTGTCGAAGATCGTCAAGGGTTCAGGCGGGCTGGACCAGTTCAACCTGACCGACCTGCGCGGCGCCGATGAGCTTGGCGTGCTGGCAAGCTGTCTGCATGACCTGCTGAGGCGCGTCAAGGAAGATGTCGAGCGGGAGGAAATCCGCGCCGAGCAGGAAAAGGAAATGTGGCATGCGGTGGGCCATGAAATCATGTCGCCGCTGCAGTCGCTGATGGCCTTGCACGGCACGGCCGACAGCCAGAGCAGCCGCTACATCAACCGCATGCAGCAGGCGGTGCGGGTGCTGTATGGCAGCGCCTCTCCCAGCGAAGCGTTTCAATCCACGGTGTTGCAGGTGACGGCGATCGACATCGGCGCTTTTCTCGGCAACGTGGCGGACAATGCGCCGCTGGTCGGGATCGCAGACGTCAGGTTTTTCGGCGGCCAGGAGGGCGTGATGGTCAGGGCCGATGATTACTCGCTGGAGGATGTGGTAACGCATGTCTTGCGCAATGCCGATCGCTGCCGCCAGCCGGGTTCCATGATTTCCATCGACCTCAAAACCACGGAAACCGCAGCCACCATCGCCATCCATAACTACGGGCCGAATATCGCTGAAGGACTGATCGACAAGATTTTCGAATACGGCGTATCGGATCAGCTTGAGGCTGGTGCGAACGGCAGCCGGGGACAAGGGCTTTTTGTGGCCAAGACGTATATGGCCAAGATGGGCGGAACCATTACGGCATTGAATGTGGCGGACGGCGTGGTGTTTTCACTGGGACTGCAACGCGTGTGATGTTCCCGTCGTTCTTCCGGCAAGAGGAAATTTTCCTCTTGCCGGAATCTCTCTATTTCAGCGCAAAATCGACCCGGTTCGGCTGGCCCTTGTCCTTGATGCCGTCGGCAGTCAGTTTCGGTGCGATCAGGAAGATCCGTTCCAGCGGGATCTGGCCCTTGGTCTCCAGGTATTTGCGGACGGCTTCGGCGCGCCGGGTCGCCAGCGCGCTCAAGGCGTCCTGAGTCACCGCGGTGTTGGCGACGATCAGTTTTTCCATCTCCGCGGTCGGCAGCGATTTCGACAGGCCGATCACGTTGCGCGGCTTGTCGAATTTTTCCGAGCCATATACCTTGCCCATGTATTTCTCTTTGTCGGCATCGGTCAAGGCCACGTCGTCCGATTGCGTATCGTCGCTGCCGTCAACCGAATCCTTGAGCTTCAGCGCTTTCAGCTTGCGGTTGAGGATTTGCTGGCGGACGCCGTCGGTATCGCTTTTCGGATCAACCCGGCCGATCAGGTCCAGCTTCAGCGCCGGGCGGTCTGTCAGGGCCTTGGCCAGGGTGTCCAGCTTGCTTTGGGTAGCGGCTGTGAGGGTAGCCGAGCCGGGCGCGAATTCAGCGTAGCCGAGATCGTCGCCGCCGGCGCCGCCGAAGGCCGAGCTGATCAGCGCGAACGGCGAAGTGACAGCCTTGACGATCAGGTTGATGAAGATGCGGACGATGATGCCGCCTATCGAGAATTCCGGATCGGACAAGGTGCCGGAAATCGGCAGGTTGATGTTGATCTGGCCGTTACGGTCTTTCAGCAAGGCGACGGCCAGCAGCACCGGCAGCTTGGTGGCGGTAGGGCTGTCGATCTTGTTGCCGAAAGTGAGCTGGTCGATGCGCACATTGTTCTGCGCCACCAGCTTGTCGTTTTCGATGTGGTAGCTGACATCCATCGACAGCTTGCCCTTTTCGATGGCGTAGCCGGCGTACTTGGCGGCATACGGGGTCAGGCGCGGCAATTCGACGCCGTTGGCGCTGGCCTTGATGTCGAGGAACATCGGCTTGAACAAAGGATTGAGCGAGCCGGAAATGGCGACCGGAGCGTCGTTGTCGATCTTGCCGTTGAGGTCTATCGGCGCCGGCGCCGGCTTGTCGGAAGCAATCGCGCCGACGGTACCGTTCATGCCGGTCATGTTGGCGGTGTAGTTCGGCTTGACGAAGTTGTCGGTGTAGTTGATGTTGCCGCCCTTGATGACCACTTGGCCGATCTTGATCACCGGTGCGTTCTCTTTAGGCGGCGCGGCAGCGATGGGGGCCACGGTGACCTTGCCTTCGGCAGTGGACTTGGTGACTTTTTGCGTCCCCTGGCCCATGCCTTCACCGGCCTCCGCGGAAGTCAGGGATGGCGCCGGCGCGCCGGCCGGGGCGTTTTTCGAGACAACGATATCCTGCAAATTCAGCTTGGCCGATTCGGACAAGATGATGCGCGCATAGAAATCAGTCAGCGCAATCTTCGCCAGCGTGACGTTTTGGCGCGGGCCGCCGATATTGGCGTTGATGCCGCTGACGTCGAGCAGTTTCCATTTCAGGAAATCGGCCGACGTTTCCTTGTCGAGCACGCGGAAATTAGCCAGGCGCAGGTTGCCGTTATAACTGGTGGCGAGTTCCTGGCGGCCGCTGGGCGGCGTCAGCGACAACTTGCCTTTGGTGCTGGCCTGGCCCGAAGTCAGGTTAACGTTCACGTAGTCGGTGAAATACGGCTGGAAAGCGGCCACCGGCAGGTTTTGCGCGTCGAGGTCGAGGGCGATGGATTTCATTTGCGCGGCGACGCTGCCGTCGGCCGACAACTTGCCGGTCTTGTTAAGCTGGGTGCGCAGGGAAACCTTGATCGGTTTATCGAGTTTGCTGGAGATGTTTTCGGCGCTCAGGTTGAGGCCGTCGGCGCGCAGCTTGACGGCCGGTTTTACCGCGTCGTCCTGGTAAGCCAGGCTGCTGTCGCTGATGGCAAACTTGCCCAGGGTAGCGACCCAGTCAGGCCCGCTCTGCTTGGCGGGCGCGGCAGGGGCAGCCTTGCTGGCGCCGCCGGTGTTGGCAATGAATTGCTGCAGGTTGAGTTTACCCTGGGCGTCGCGCCGCACATCGCCTTGTATGCCTGCCAGGTGCAATGCATCGGCGTTGAAAGTGTGAGCTTCGGTGTCGACGCTGGCGTTTTCCAGGCTGATTTTCTTGGCCCCTATGCTGCCGCCCGCGCTGGTTTTTGCTGCTACCTTGAGATCATCTACATCGATGCCCAGCTGGTGCAGGCGGATGCGGCTGCCATCGATCGCCAGCAAGGTGCTGAGCGACAGCTGGCCGGACAATACCGCCGCCAGGGAGCGGTTGACATAAGGCTGGTACGGCGCCAGCGACAAGGCGTTGATGCTGGCCTTGCCGGCGACGATGCCTTTGGCAGGAGTGATCTGGCCGATGAACTGGATGCGCTGGTCGTTTTCGGTGCCGCTGGAAAGGGTCACGGTCGCCGGTTTGGCGTCAGCGGCCAGCGACAGCCGGCTCGCATCCAGCGCGACGTTCTTGACCTGCAGGTTCAGCGCCGGCGAGGCGTTGGCGGCATCCAGCCAGTTGACGGTGCCGTCGTGGATGCTGAGTTTGGCCAGCGTCATCTGCGGTGCCGGGCCGGCTGGTTTTTTCGGCGCGTCCTTGGCGGCATCCTTGGTGATTTCCTGCTTCGCAGCCGGAGTGCTCAGCGCCGCCCAGTTCAGGCTGCCGTTGGCGTTCAGGTTGACCCAGACTTCCGGTTGCTGGATGTCGATCTGGTCAAGTGCGGCGGCGCCGGTCAGGACGTTGAGTTTATTGATCTGGGCATTGATCGCCTGTGCCTTGAGCAGCGGCGCTGCATTCTTGTCGGCGAGGGCGACGTCGGCCAGCTTGATGGCGCCCGACAGCAATACTTCGGGTTTGTCCTTGTTGCGCACGAAAGTCAGGTCGAGCTTGGTCGACAGCTTGGTGCTCTGGATCGCTAGCGGCAGCGCCACCGGAGAAAACGCCACGAAGCTGGCGACATCGAGCTGGTCGATATCGATCGCCAGCGAGGTTTCCAGGCTGCCTGCGAATGGCTTGCTGCGGCCGCTCAGGTCAAACGGCGTACCGTTGACTTTGGCTGACAGGTGCGGCTGCACAAAGGTGTCGACCTTGCTCGGGAAGTTCGAGACATAGGGCACGCCGATGTTGAGCGCCTGGATGTCGACCAGCTTGTTGGTTACCTTGTCGTCGAACTTGATGCTACCGTTTTCGAGCTGGATGTTGGACACCGAAAACAGGGTCGGCTTGTCGCTCTTCGGCATCGCCAGGATACGGTCGATGATGTCGGAGAAATTGTAGCGGCCGATGCCGTCGGCGCTGGTGCGCACGACATGCAGGCTGGGATCGACCAGCTTGGCTTCATTGAGCACCGGCGCCAGCCGGAACAGCGAGGCTGACGAGGCATTGACCAGCAGCGTTTTTGCCGAGAATGCGGTGGTAGTCTTGTCCTGCTCGTAGAGCGTGAAATCAGATACCGTCAGCGCCAGGTTGAAAGGGTTGAAGGCGACCTTGCCGACCGTTGCCTTGCGCCCGAGCTGGGCTTCGATCTGTTGTTCGACCAGGTGCTTGGCGACAGGCGGCACCGCCAGCCAGCTGATCAGCGCCAGCACCAGCAGCACGATGACTGTGATGCCGGTCCAGCGCATTGCGCGCGGCAGCCAGGAAGGACGAGGGATATTTGCCATTTTTATTCCTTATGGGCAAGCATGTCCACAATATACCGCCAGACAGTATTGCCCGCTGATTAATTCAATTCTTCGAGACTGCTTGCGGCAGCAAAGCCAGCAATTGATGTGGAGCATCGATCAGGGCGTCCGCATCCCAGGATTCCGGTGCGCTCTCGCCGCAATAACCCCAGGCCGCCGCA
Organism: Collimonas rhizosphaerae; assembly: GCF_038896935.1. NCBI lineage: Bacteria > Pseudomonadati > Pseudomonadota > Betaproteobacteria > Burkholderiales > Oxalobacteraceae > Collimonas > Collimonas rhizosphaerae. Next base: position 39,617 of record NZ_JBANDC010000025.1, on the reverse strand, counting down.
ACGGTCACCATGCCGGCCGCGCGGCCGGCCTGGATATCGCGCAGGTCGTCGCCGACATACCAGCATTCCTGCGGCTGCAGCTTGAGGCGCCGGGCGGCTTCCAGCAGCGGTTCCGGATGGGGTTTTGCGTGGGCGGTAGTGTCGCCGGAAATGACGCAATCCGCATCGGCCAGGCCGATCTGGAAAACCAGGGGATCGGTAAACCTGGCGGCCTTGTTGGTGACTACGCCCCAGCCCAGGCGGCGCTGGCGCAGGTCGTTGAGCAAGGCAGGTATGCCGTCGAACAAGGTGCTGTCGACCGCCAGTGCTGCGGCGTAGTGGTCGAGGAAACCGACCCGCAGTTCTTCATAGTCGGGATCGCCCGGCTTCAGGCCGAAGGCGGCGCCTATCATGCCGCGCGCGCCGGCCGAGGTATGCGGCCGGAGTTGTTCGTATGGGGTGCTGCTCAAGCCGCGGTCGCGGCGCAATCGGTTCAGTGCGGCAGCCAGGTCCGGAGCAGTGTCGGCAAGCGTACCGTCAAGATCAAACAGGATGGCGCGCGGCATTGGCAAGGGCATGGGTGGTTCCTAAAGTACGAGAAAACGGCCGGCGCTGATCGAGTACAGCGCCGGCCCGAAGCAATTAGCCTGGCCGGGTGCAAGCCATCAGGTAGTTGACGCTGGTGTCCTGGTTGAGCGAATAGATCCGGGTCAGCGGGTTGTAGCTCATGCCGCGCATGACATCCACCGCCAGTCCGGTGTTGCGGACGAACTGCGCCAGTTCGGCCGGTGTGATGAACTTGGCGTAGTCGTGCGTGCCTTTGGGTAGCATGCGCAGCAGGTATTCGGCCGCTAGTACCGCTTGCAGGTAGGCTTTCAGGTTGCGGTTCAAGGTGGAGAAAAACACTTGCCCGCCAGGTTTCACCAGCGTGGCGCAGGCGCGCACGATGGATGCCGGATCGGGTACGTGCTCCAGCATTTCCATGCAGGTCACCACGTCAAATTGCCCGGCTTCGCGGCTGGCCATCTCTTCAGCGGCGATTTTCTCGTAACGCACCTGGATGCCCGATTCCAGGCTGTGCAGGTCGGCGACCTTCAGGGCTTTGTCGGACAGGTCGATGCCGGTGACGGTAGCGCCTTTGCGCGCCATGGATTCGGCCAGGATGCCGCCGCCGCAGCCGATATCCAGCACGTTCTTGCCGGCCAGCGCGGCGCGCGAGTTGATCCACTCCAGGCGCAAGGGATTGATTTCATGCAGAGGGCGGAATTCCGATTCCGGATCCCACCAACGGTGCGCCAGGTCGCTGAATTTCTTGAGTTCTGATGGGTCTGCGTTCATAGGTTGAATCATAGCTGGAAGTACAGCGTTGCGGTTTGTTGTCTGATTAAAAACCATCGCCGAAAGTTTCCGGACTGGCCCTTGGCGCTGGTTTTTTGTACGAAAAAAAACCCCGCCGAGGCGGGGTTCTTTGATCGAGGTTTAGTCGACGAGGTTGGGTCGATTACTTGCTTGTACCAACAACTTCGATTTCAACGCGACGGTTTTTAGCGCGGCCAGCAGCGGTCTTGTTATCAGCGACCGGTTGCGACTTGCCCTTGCCTTCGGTGTAAACACGGTTAGCTTCGATACCCTTGTGTACCAGGTATGCCTTGACAGCTTCAGCGCGGCGGACCGACAGTTTTTGGTTGTAAGCAACAGAACCGACCGAGTCAGTGTGACCAACAGCGATGATGACTTCCAGGTTGATTGCGCCCAGCTTCGATGTCAGGTCATCCAGTTTTGCTTTGCCTTCTGGCTTCAGGACAGCTTTGTCGAAGTCAAAGAATGCGTCAGCAGCAAAAGTAACCTTTTGCGAAACTGGTGCTGGAGCTGGGACGACTGGTGCTGGAGCTGGAGCAACTGGAGCTGGAGCAGCTTGAGCGATTTCGCCGTCGCAACCTGGAACCGAGTCAGCTGGTGTCCAGTAGCCGGTGTGCCAGCACAGACCGTACGGGTCACGTGCGATTACACCACGTGCATCTTGCACGTAAGCACTGTTAGGAGTGTTTGCCTGGATATCTTTGATTTCCTGCGCAGAGGCAGAGAGTGCGACGACTGCGGACGCAGCGAAGACGAGTTTTGCTAATTTATTCATGTTTCTCCTCTCGGTTGAGATATCCGCAGATTAACTGCGCAACTAATATACGACATCAAAAATTGGATAGTACCACGTGGTTCAGGCCGTTACATGTGGGATTGACCACACGCAATGAACTTGACCACCATTCTGCCACAGGCTGCAAGCGCTAGCGAAGGATGCCAAATGATCCAGCCCACGTTTTGCCTGCTTCGTTGTTTTCATACAACATAACACTATGAAAACATCACCACGGGCGTCATCTTACATCGGCGCAACAGAACTATCTATTTTATTTTAATTTGATTGCATTTTTATTACGACTCTGCGGTTAGGGCTTAGGCAATTGACAAGTTTTTTGCGGCTCAGTTTATTGCTGCATTGCAATATCGGATCCGATGCGCCGGCGCCGGCAATCTCTATTTTGCTGGTCACGCCTTTGCTCTTCAAATAGCTGGCGACGTTGGCGGCGCGTTGCATCGATAGCTTCCGGTTATATTTCTCTGAGCCGAGGCGGTCGGTATGGCCGGTAACCAATATCAGGTCGGCGCTGCCGCAGTTTGTCAGTTCGGTAATTACTTGCTGGTCGATGCGCTGCTTGGCGGCATTGGTCAGTATTGCCTTGCCGAAACCAAAAGTCTGGTCGCTCGCCAGCGTCACGCTGGCATTGCATCGCGCGGTCACGGCAGCAGGAGCGATTTCATTGCTGGCGATCATCGGATCGGCGACCAGGGCAGGCGCACTGGCCTTCATGACCGGCGCCACCAGGGCGCCGTCGCAACCGGTGATCGCGTCATTCTGGTCCCAGTAGCCGGAGCGCCAGCACAAACCATCCTGGCTGCGCACGACCGGACCGCGTCCGTCCTGCAGATAAGCGCTGTTTTCAGGAGCAGCCTGAGCCGGGGCGGTCTGGGCGAAGCCGGGATTGGCTGCGAAGCCGGAAGCCGAGCCTATTAATAGACTCAGCACGATGGTATGGCGCATAAATTGTTTCCTGAAAGAAATGTCGAGGCGGGACTATATTCAAAATCGCCTGATTGCCGGGCAAGGCGGCATTTAAACATATTTTTTCCGGCGGCCAGATTTTCTGCCGCGCCGCCCAGGATCTTGCGCGCTCCCTGAAAAGCCTGAACCGGCCGCCCCGCGTGCTAAAATCGTATGTCTTATGGCTATCATTCTGGGTAGCCTTGGTAATAGGGGACAGAGTACTGGAGAAATCCGCCGCGCTGCATTGGTCACGACTCTGGCCACAATTGCTGTTCTTTGCAACTTAACCGTTTTATCTGATTAGTTGAGGACAGAGCCGCCCGGGTAGGGTAATTCGCCACGCTGCGGTGGCTCTTAAACCCTACCCGGGCGGCTCTGTCCCGCAATTAGAAAAATTAAAGACTCGCCGACTCGCTAATGGATCAATTCGCTAAAGAAACAATCCCAATTTCCCTCGAAGAAGAAATGCGCAAGAGCTATCTCGATTACGCGATGAGCGTGATCGTCGGCCGTGCGCTGCCGGATGTGCGTGACGGCCTCAAGCCGGTGCACCGCCGGGTCTTGTTCGCGATGCACGAAATGAACAATGTCTGGAATCGCCCGTTCGTGAAGTGCGCGCGCGTGGTCGGTGAGACCATGGGTAAGTACCACCCGCACGGCGACGCTTCGATCTACGACACGCTGGTGCGCATGGCGCAACCGTTTTCGCTGCGCTACATGCTGGTCGACGGCCAGGGCAATTTCGGTTCGATCGACGGCGACGGCGCGGCAGCGATGCGTTACACCGAGTGCCGCCTGGACAAGATCGCCGGCGAGCTGCTGGCCGACCTCGACAAGGAAACCGTCGATTTCGTGCCTAACTATGACGGCAAGGAAAAAGAACCGTCGGTGCTGCCGACGCGCATCCCGAACCTGCTGATCAACGGTTCGTCCGGCATCGCGGTCGGCATGGCGACCAACATCCCGCCGCACAACCTGACTGAAGTGATCGACGGCGCCTTGCATGTATTGCGCAATGCCGATTGCACCATCGACGAGCTGATCGAGATCATCCCGGCGCCGGACTTCCCGACCGCCGGCATCATCTACGGCGTGTCCGGCGTGCGCGATGGCTACCGCACCGGCCGCGGCCGCGTGGTGATGCGCGCCAAGACCCACTTCGAAGAATTCGGACGTGAAGGCCGCACCGCGATCATCATCGACGAACTGCCGTACCAGGTAAACAAGAAGGCTTTGCTGGAACGCATCGCTGAACTGGTGCGCGACAAGAAGCTGGAAGGCATTTCCGACCTGCGCGACGAATCGGACAAATCCGGCATGCGCGTGGTGATCGAGCTCAAGCGCGGCGAAGTCGCTGAAGTCGTGCTGAACAACCTGTACAAGCAGACCCAGCTGCAGGATACCTTCGGCATGAACATGGTGGCGCTGGTCGACGGCCAGCCGAAACTGCTGAACCTGAAGCAGATGCTGGAATGCTTCCTGTCGCACCGCCGCGAAGTCGTTACGCGCCGCACCGTGTTCGAACTGCGCAAGGCGCGCGAACGCGGCCACGTGCTGGAAGGCCTGGCAGTGGCGCTGGCCAATATCGACGATTTCATCGCCCTGATCAAAGCCGCGCCGACGCCGCCGGTTGCAAAAACCGAGCTGATGGCGCGCGCCTGGGATTCGTCCATGGTGCGCGAAATGCTGGCCCGCACCGGCGACGAGAACATCGGCGGCATCGAATCCTTCCGTCCGGAAAACCTGCCTAAGCACTACGGCATCCAGACTGACGGCTTATACAAGCTGTCGGACGACCAGGCGCAGGAAATCCTGCAGATGCGCCTGCAGCGCCTGACCGGCCTGGAACAAGACAAGATCGTCAACGAGTACAAAGACGTGATGGCGCAGATCGCCGACCTGCTGGACATCCTGGCCAAGCCGGAACGCGTCACCGTCATCATCACCGACGAAATGACCGCGGCCAAGAATGAATACGGCATCGGCAACAAGGATGAGCGCCGTTCGCAGATTGAACACAATCCTACCGATCTCGGCACCGAAGACCTGATCACGCCGCAAGACATGGTGGTGACCTTGTCGCATACCGGCTACATGAAGGCGCAGCCGGTGTCCGAATACCGTGCGCAAAAACGCGGCGGCCGCGGCAAGCAGGCCATGGCCACCAAGGACGACGACTGGATCGACCAGCTGTTCGTCGGCAATACCCACGATTACATTTTGTGCTTCAGCAACCGCGGCCGTTTGTACTGGCTGAAGATCTGGGAAGTGCCGCAAGGTTCGCGCAACTCGCGCGGCAAGCCTATCGTCAACATGTTCCCGCTGCAGGATGGCGAGAAGATCACCGTGGTGTTGCCGCTGTCCGGCGCCAACCGCAGTTTTCCGGAAGACCGTTATGTCTTCATGTCGACCAGCCTGGGCACAGTCAAGAAAACTCCGTTGTCGGATTTCAGCAATCCACGCAAGGCCGGGATCATCGCGGTCGACCTCGATGAGGGCGATTTCCTGATCGGCGCCGCGCTGACCGACGGCCAGCATGACGTCATGCTGTTCTCCGATTCCGGCAAGGCAGTGCGTTTCGACGAAAACGACGTGCGTCCGATGGGCCGTACCGCGCGCGGCGTGCGCGGCATGAACCTGGAAGACGGCCAGCAGGTGATCGCCTTGCTGGTCGCTGAAAACGAACAGCAATCGGTGTTGACGGCCACTGAAAACGGCTTCGGCAAACGTACCCCGATCACCGAGTACACCCGCCATGGCCGCGGCACCAAGGGCATGATCGCGATCCAGACCAGCGAGCGCAACGGCAAGGTAGTCGCCGCCACGCTGGTTGAGCCTAGCGATGAAATCATCCTGATCACCACCGGCGGCATCCTGATCCGTACCCGGGTTGCCGAGATCCGTGAAATGGGTCGTGCGACCCAGGGCGTGACCTTGATCGCGGTGGAAGACGGCAACAAGCTGAGCGGTTTGCAGCGGGTGGTCGAGTCTGACGCCGAGGTGGAAACCGAAGCAGACGCCGATGCCGGCGGCAACACCGAAGAAGGTGGCGGCCCGACCGATCGCGGCCCGACCGATCCGGCTGCGGAGTAAAGACAGCACCGCGCCCCGGCCCGCAGGCGGGGCGCGCATGGTTTGGATTTGAATATTTGTAGCAGTAGCAGCACAGTAACGCCATCTGTTGGTTCGTAGTCAATCTCGGTTTTTTATCTGACGCTATTCATCATGCCTATCTATAATTTTTCTGCTGGCCCCGCTGTGTTACCGAAAGAGGTGCTGCAGCAAGCTGCCGCCGAAATGCTGGACTGGCAGGGCAGCGGCATGTCCGTGATGGAAATGAGCCATCGCGGCAAAGAATTCATGTCTATCCTGGCGGCGGCGCAGCACGATTTCCGTGAGCTGCTTGCCGTGCCGGACAATTACAAGCTGCTGTTCATGCAGGGCGGAGCGATTGCCGAGAACGCGATCGTGCCGCTCAACCTGCTGGGCCGCGACGGCCGTGCCCAGCCGGCCACCAGCGATTACATCAATACCGGTTCCTGGTCGACCAAGTCGCTGAAGGAAGCGCGGCGCTATGGCAACGTCAACGTCGCCGCCTCTTCCGAAGATAGCCATTTCGCGCAGATACCTGAGCGCGACAGCTGGCGGCTGTCCAAAGATCCGGCCTACGTCCATATCTGCACCAATGAAACCATTGACGGCGTTGAATATCAATTCACGCCCGATATCGCTGCTGAAACCAATAACGCGCCGTTGGTTGCCGACATGTCGTCGCACATCTTGTCGCGTGTGGTGGATGTTTCCAAATACGGCGTGATCTACGGCGGCGCGCAAAAGAATATCGGGCCGGCCGGGCTGACCCTGGTAGTGGTGCGCGAAGATTTGCTTGGCCATGCCTTGCCGGCTTGTCCTTCCGCGTTCAACTGGAAAATCGTGGCCGACAACGATTCCATGTACAACACGCCGCCGACCTATGCGATTTATATCGCTGGGCTGGTGTTCCAATGGCTCAAGAAGCAGGGCGGCGTGGCTGCGATGGAACAGCGCAATATCGCCAAGGCAGCGCTGTTGTATGACTACCTGGACTCGACCGGTTTCTATCGGACCAAGATCGCCAGCAACTGCCGCTCGCGCATGAACGTACCCTTTTTTCTTGCGGATGAAACGCTGAACGACGCTTTCCTGGCCGGCGCCAAAGAGATCGGCTTGCTGCAGTTGAAGGGGCATAAGTCGGTTGGCGGCATGCGTGCGTCGATCTACAACGCGATGCCGCTGGCTGGCGTGCAAGCGCTGGTGGCCTACATGAAAGAATTCGAAAAGCAGCACGGTTAGCCCGTTGCCGACCACAGCTTGTTTTGATGACCTGCTTAGCCAAGCAACAGAACCAAAGATAGAAATATGAGCGAAGACAAACTCCTCCCGCTGCGTCAGCAGATCGATGCGATCGATGCCGAAATCCTGGCCTTGCTGAATCGCCGTGCCCAGATTGCGCAAGAAGTCGGCCACGTCAAGGCCGAGAACAATGCGCCGGTGTTCCGCCCGGAGCGCGAGGCGCAAGTCTTGCAAAAAGTCGCCGAGCGCAATCCAGGCCCGCTGCAAGGCAGCGATGTGCAAACCATTTTCCGCGAAGTGATGTCGGCGTGCCGCGCCTTGGAAAAACGCGTCACGGTTGCCTACCTGGGGCCGGCCGGCACGTTTAGCGAGCAGGCGGTGTACCAGCAGTTCGGCCACGCAGTGGAAGGCCTGGCCTGCGTGTCGATCGACGAAGTGTTCCGTGCGGCCGAAGCCGGCACAGCGGATTTCGGCGTGGTGCCTATCGAGAATTCATCCGAGGGCGTGATCAACCGCACCCTTGATTTGCTGTTGCAGACCACGCTCAGCATCAGTGGCGAAGTGTCGATCCCGGTCCATCACAGCTTGATGAGCAAAGCCGGCACGATGGATGGCGTGGCCCGCATTTGCGCGCATTCGCAGGCGCTGGCGCAATGCAATGCCTGGCTCAACCAGCACTATCCGAATATCGAACGGCAGGCGGTTGCGTCCAATGCCGAGGCGGCGCGCATGGCCAGTGAAAACGCCACGGTGGCGGGAATTGCCGGCGAAATCGCTGCGCAAAAATACGATCTGCAAATCGTCAGTGCCCACATCCAGGATGATCCGCACAACCGCACCCGCTTCGCTGTGGTCGGCCGCCTGAAAAACGGCGCCAGCGGCAAAGACCAGACGTCGCTGGTGCTGTCTGTGGCGAACAAGGCCGGCGCCGTTTACAAGTTGCTGGCGCCGCTCGCCAAGCACGGCGTTTCAATGACGCGCTTCGAGTCGCGGCCGGCGCGCATGGGCGCATGGGAATATTATTTCTATGTCGACGTCGAGGGACATGCGGGAGACGACAAGGTAGCCAAGGCGCTGGCGGAGTTGCAGCAAAACGCCGCGTTCTACAAGCTGCTGGGATCGTATCCGCGCAGTTTCTGAGCAAGTAGCCGATAAGCAATCAACAACACATTTCGAAAGCAGACAATGTCAATTAAATTTGGTCCAGAATATGTACGCGCTATCGCCCCGTACCAGGGCGGCAAGCCGATTGCCGAAGTCGCGCGCGAGTTTGGCCTGGACGAAGCCAAGATCATCAAGCTGGCCTCCAATGAAAATCCGCTGGGCATGCCGGAATCCGCCAAGGTTGCAATGCAAAAGGCAGTCGCCGATATCGGCCGTTACCCGGACGCCAACGGTTTCGACCTGAAAGCCGCGATCACCGCCAAATACGATGTGCCGGCTGAGTGGATTACGCTGGGCAACGGCAGCAACGATATCCTTGAACTGGCTACCCACGCTTTCGTGCAGGCGGGCCAAGCCGCGATGTATGCGGAATATTCTTTTGTGGTGTACGCCCTGGCGACCCAGGCCGTGGGCGCGCGCGCCATCGTGGTCAAAGCCAAGGACTACGGCCATGACCTCGACGCCATGGCTGCCGCCATTACCGATGATACCAAGCTGATCTTCATCGCCAATCCGAACAACCCGACCGGCAGTTTCATCCCGGCCGCCGAACTCGAGGCTTTCCTGGCGCGCGTGCCGCCGCAAATCGTGGTGGTGCTGGATGAAGCCTACAACGAGTACCTGCCGCCGGAGCTGCAATACGAGTCGATCTCCTGGGTGCGCAAGTATCCGAACCTGCTGGTCTCGCGCACGATGTCGAAAGCCTATGGACTGGCCGGCTTGCGCATCGGCTTCGGCATCGCCCAGCCGGCGATAACCGACCTGCTGAACCGGATCCGCCAGCCGTTCAACGTCAACTCGCTGGCGCAAGCCGCCGCGGTGGCGGCCTTGAACGACACCGCTTTCCTGCAGCGCAGCGCGCAGCTGAACCGCGACGGCTATCGCCAGCTGACGCAGACCTTCGACGCACTGGGTTTGGAATACGTGCCGTCGTTCGGCAACTTCGTCATGGTCAAGGTAGGTGAAGACGAGGGCGCCGGCGCCCGTGTCAACCTGGCGCTGCTGAAGCAGGGCATCATCGTGCGTCCGGTCGCCAACTATGGCTTGCCGCAGTGGCTGCGCGTCACGATCGGCTTGCCGGATGAAAACGCGGCGTTCATCGATGCGCTGAAAAAACTGCTGAGCTGACATCGACGTTAACTTTAGCTTCGACTAATTTTTATTAAAGCATCATTCGTGTTCAAGAAAATCGCAATATTTGGTGTGGGGCTGATCGGCGGTTCATTTGCCCTGGCTTTGAAAAAAGCCGGCGCGGCGGAACAGGTGGTCGGGGCAGGCCGTCAGCTCGCGACCTTGCAGCGCGCGCGCGAATTGGGAATCATCGATGTCATTGCCACGTCTGCCGCCGACGCCGTTGCCGGCGCCGACCTGATCCTGATCGCGGCGCCGGTAGCGCAGACTGGCGCTATCCTCGCCAGCATCGAGCCGCATCTGCAGCCAGGCACTGTCGTTACCGACGCCGGCAGCACCAAGTCCGATGTGGTGCTGGCTGCGCGGACGGCGCTGGGCGCCAAGATTGCCCAGTTTGTGCCAGGGCATCCGATTGCCGGGCGCGAGCAGAATGGTCCTGAAGCAGCACTGGCCGAGCTGTATGCCGGCAAAAAAGTGGTGCTGGCGCCGCTGCCGGAAAATGCCGAACAGGATGTGGCCAAGGTCGCCGCCGCGTGGCAACAGTGCGGCGCCTTGATTCACCGCTTGTCGCCGCAACAGCACGACGCCATTTTTGCCGCGGTCAGCCATCTGCCGCATATGCTGGCGTATGCGCTGGTGGACGATATCGCCAACAAGCCGCATGCGGCATCGCTGTTTCAATACGCGGCCAGCGGTTTTCGCGACTTCACCCGGATCGCCGGCTCGTCGCCGGAAATGTGGCGCGATATTTCACTGGCAAACCAGGAAGCCTTGCTCGGCGAACTGGATGCTTACCTGCTGCAATTGACCCGCTTGCGCGGCTTGCTGGCGGCCGGCGACGGCCAGGCGCTGGAAGCCGTCTACAGCAATGCGCAACAGGCAAGGCACAACTGGATCAGCGCCATAGAGGCGGCGGAACAACAGAATAAAGAAGGCGGCGACTAATGACTATGCAACGCAAGCAGCACTATCCGAAATACATCGATCTGCATCCGGTAGCGCGGGTGCAGGGCACGGTCCGGCTGCCGGGCTCCAAAAGCATTTCCAACCGCACTTTGCTGCTGGCGGCGCTGGCCAACGGTACTACCAGGATTCTTGATTTGCTGGCATCCGACGATACGCTGGTCATGCTGATGGCGCTCAAGCAATTGGGCGTGGCATGGGAACAGGCAGAAGGCACGCAGGCTTATACCGTGCATGGCAGCGGCGGCAGTTTTCCGGTGCACCAGGCCGACCTGTTCATGGGCAATGCCGGCACCGCGATCCGTCCGCTGACCGCGGCCCTGGCTGCGATGGGCGGCGACTATACCTTGCACGGCGTGGCGCGCATGCATGAGCGGCCGATCGGCGACCTGGTCGACGCCTTGAATGCCGTCGGCACCCGTATCGCCTACACCGGCGTTGCCGGTTATCCGCCGTTGCATATCCAGCGCGGCCAGTTGCACACCCAGCGTATGCAGGTGCGCGGCAACGTTTCCAGCCAGTTCCTGACAGCGCTGCTGATGGCAGCGCCGCTGATGGCGAAACATGAGGCGGTGACGATCGAGGTGGTCGGCGAGCTGATCTCCAAGCCTTATATTGAAATTACCCTGAACCTGATGCAGCGTTTCGGCGTCAGCGTAGAGCGCGATGGCTGGCAGTCGTTTACCGTCGCGGCCGGGCAGCAGTACCAGAGCCCGAAGACCATCCACGTCGAAGGCGATGCTTCTTCCGCGTCTTATTTCCTGGCGGCCGGAGCGATAACCGGCGGGCCGCTGCGGGTCGAAGGCGTCGGCAGCAACAGTATCCAGGGCGATGTCCGGTTTGTCGAAGCCCTGCAGCAGATGGGCGCCGTCATCACGATGGGCGACAACTGGATTGAAGCGTCTTCGAGCGGCGTATTGAAAGCCATCGACGCCGATTTCAACCATATCCCCGACGCCGCGATGACGATTGCTGTCGCTGCCTTGTATGCCGACGGCCCTAGCACTTTGCGCAATATCGCCAGCTGGCGCGTCAAGGAAACCGACCGGCTCAGCGCCATGGCCACCGAGTTGCGCAAGCTGGGAGCAACGATTGAAGAGGGCAGCGATTACCTGCGCGTGACGCCGCCGGCGCAATTGCATGCGGCAACCATCGATACCTATGACGACCATCGCATGGCGATGTGTTTTTCGCTGGCTTCGCTGGATGGCGCCGCATTGCGCGGCACCACGGTGCGCATCAATGATCCGCAATGCGTCGCCAAGACCTTCCCTGATTATTTCACCGTGTTCGGGCAGATCGCCGAGCAGATTTTATTGTAGGTAGCGGGCCGCGCATGAATCTGACACTTGCCGATGTGCGCGACGTGTTGCACCAGGCAACCTATGATCGCGGCCAGGAATACGTCCGCCAGCGCCGGGTGCTTGCGGTGGAGCAGGATGGCGACGTCCTCAACGCGACGGTCCAGGGCAGCGGCAGCAACGTCTACCAGCAGGAAATCACGCTGTCCGTATTTCGCGATACGCCCGATATCGACAGCGTATGCTCTTGCCCGGTCGGCTCCAATTGCAAGCATGTGGCAGCGGCCTTGATTGAATACCTGCAGCGGCCGTCCACCGACCAGCTGGCAATCCCTGCCGCCAGGCCCGCGCCGCCGCAACCGGCGGCGGTAAAGCCGGCCGCCGCGCCCAAAACCCCACAGGTGCAAGCACTGGCGCGGCCTATGGAAGCCTGGCTGACGCGGGTAGAAGGCGAAGTCTCCGCGGCCGGGTCAGCGCCGGCGCAGCCCTCGGGTTTGCGCCAGAAAGCAGCTACCCACCAGGTATTGTTCGTATTGTCTGCCGCTTATAACGGCAAGAAAGCCGTGCTGCATTTATGCAAGGCGCAGCAGCGTCCGAACGGCCAGTTTGTCTCTGCCCAGCCGGCGACCGACGTGCCGCGCCTGTTGTCCGATCCCGCAGTGTTCTTGCGTCCGGAAGATCGTGACCTGATTGGTTTGTTCGTCGCCCAGAACGACGGCAACCATGCGCAGCATGCGGCTTGCGAATTGAGCGGCAAGCTCGGCGCGCAACTGCTGCGCGCCCTGTTGCAGCAACAGCGCCTGTTATGGGCCAATTCGCTGGCTGACCTGGCCAAGGGCACCGCCTATCCGTTGCAGCTTGCCGCCACCCGCCGGGCCAGCCTGGCCTGGTATGAAACGGTGGAGGATAGCCGCGACGTGGTGCGCGACATGTGGCAGCTGGGCTGGCAATTCGAAGCGGAGCCAGAAGCCGAAGGGAAGTCCAGCCAGGCGCGCAAGCATGTCGATTACCTGTTGCCGACCGAGCCGCCCTGGTATATCGACAACCTGTCATGCGGGGAACTGGTGCTGCCGCAGCGCGACGCCAGGATTTCCAGCAAGGCGCTCAACGACCTGGTGATACAGGCGCCGCTATTGGATCCCGACGATCGTCTGGCGGTTGCCCAGCAATTGCTGACGCAAGGCTTGAACGATGTGATCCCGTTCCCGCCGCAGGTGCCGCAGACGATCCGCAAGGACATCAGGCCGCAGCCGCTGCTGGTGCTTGGGAGTTTGCCCAGCGTCAGCAATCCGCTGATGCAGGATTTCGCCGAACTGCATTTCCGTTATGACGGTGAAATCGTATCCACTCAATTTGCCGCGACGCTGAGCCGCAACACGCCGGCCGGCATCGAACAGATCGTGCGCGACCAGGACGCCGAAACGGTTTTCAGGCAGGCGCTGATCGCGCTCGGCATGCTGCCGCTCGAGGGCACGCAGCACCCGCTGGCGATGATGCCCGGCATGTTCATGCAGTCGGACCAGTCGTCCTGGCTGCGTTTTGCGAAAGAAGGTTTGCCGAGCCTGGCGAGCCAGGGCTGGCAGATCGACAAGCGGGCGGAATACCGTTTTGACGTGGCCGCGGTGGAAGACTGGTATGCCGAGATCGACGAGGCGGCAGACCAGCCTGCCAATGCGGCGTTTGACCTTGAGCTGGGCATCGTCGTCAATCACCAGCGCGTGCCTTTGCTGCCCTTGCTGGTCGACCTGATCCGCCACGCCCCCCAGGATTTCGATCCGCGCAACATGGCGCTGCGCGACGACCAGGACGAGCTGCTGGTGCGTTTGTCCGACGGCATCCATGTCGCCATGCCATGGGGCCGCATCAAGCCCATCCTGAATACCCTGGGCGAGCTGTATTTCGCCGAAAAATCGGATAGCCAGGTGCGGTTATCGGCGCTCGACGCCGCCCGCCTGGCGGAGCTGGACGCTGGCGCCAAGCTGCGCTGGGTGGGCGGCGACCGTCTGCGCAGCATGGGACAAAAACTGCACACCTTTGGCGGCGTCAAGAAGATTGCGGCGCCAGCCGGCCTGCAGGCGACACTGCGCGATTACCAGCTGGAAGGCCTGGCATGGATGCAGTTCCTGCGCGAATACGAGCTGGCCGGCATCCTCGCCGATGACATGGGCCTGGGCAAGACGGTGCAGACCTTGGCGCATATCCTGGTCGAGAAGCAAAGCGGACGCCTGACTGCGCCGGCGCTGGTGGTCGCGCCTACCAGCCTGATGGATAACTGGCAGCAGGAAGCGCTGCGTTTTGCGCCTGAACTGCGGGTGCTGGTGCTGCAAGGAAAACAGCGGCTGGAGCAGTTTGATCAGATCGGCCGGTTCGACCTGGTCCTGACCACCTATGCCTTGCTGCCGCGCGACGAAGAGCACTGGCGCCGGCATGAGTTCCATTTGCTGATACTGGACGAAGCGCATTACATCAAGAATCCCCGCTCCAAGGTGGCGCAAAGCGCGGCGTTGCTGAATGCCCGCCATCGCCTCTGCCTGACCGGCACGCCGGTGGAAAACCACCTGGGCGAACTGTGGGCGCAATTCCATTTCCTGCTGCCGGGTTTGCTGGGCGACGAAAAAGCTTTCAACCGCGATTTCCGGCAGCCGATCGAGAAGCATGGCGACGCCGCCCGGCGCGCGTTGCTGGGCCGCCGCATCAAGCCTTTCCTGCTGCGCAGGACCAAGGACAAGGTAGCCAAGGAGTTACCGCCGAAAACCGAAATGCTGCGCTCGGTGACGCTGAGCGGGGCGCAGCGCGACCTGTACGAAAACGTGCGCCTGGTGATGGACAAGAAGGTGCGCGAAGAAGTCGCCAAGAAGGGCGTCGCGCGTAGCCATATCGTGATCCTCGAAGCCTTGCTGAAACTGCGCCAGGCTTGTTGCGACCCGCGCCTGCTCAAGACCGGCGTGCCGGAAGCGGAAGACGGGAAAGAAGCGGCCGAGGTGCCGTCGGCCAAGCTGCAGGAACTGCTGGAAATGGTGGACGAACTGCGCCAGGAAGACCGGCGTATCCTGGTGTTTTCGCAATTTACCAGCATGCTGGCGCTGATCGCCGCCGAGCTGCGCCAGCGCGATATCGGCTACGCCATGCTGACCGGCGCCACGCTGGACCGGGCAGAGGCGGTGCGCAGCTTCCAGGACGGCGAAGTGCCGGTGTTCCTGATCAGCCTCAAGGCCGGCGGCGTCGGCCTCAACCTGACCGCGGCGGATACCGTGATCCACTACGATCCTTGGTGGAATCCGGCGGCGGAAAGCCAGGCGACCGACCGCGCCTGGCGCATCGGCCAGGACAAGCCGGTGTTTGTGTACAAGCTGATCGCCAAGGGTACGGTAGAGGAAAGCATCCAGCTGCTGCAGCAGAAGAAAGCCGACCTGGCGCAAGCCATGCTGTCCCCCGAAGGCGAAACCCAGAATATCGGATTGACGCAAGACGACTTGCAGGCAATCTTTGCGCCCTTGGCCGAGTGACGGACAAGTTCTGCACGGGCAATAATTTCATTCATAACCATCGAGTACTCCTATGCCCAATCCCCACATCCCTGTCATCACGATCGATGGTCCGACGGCATCCGGCAAAGGCACTGTCGCGCAGAAGGTTGCGCAGCACCTGGGTTTTCATTATCTTGATTCGGGGGCCTTGTATCGCCTGACGGCCCTGTCCGTGATGCGGCGCGATATCCCGCTCGACGATGAGCACGCTTTGGCCAAGGCTGCCGAGCATCTGCATTGCCATTTCAACGGCGCCCACATTTTCCTGGCGAACGAGGACGTATCGAACGATATCCGGGCCGAGGCAGTGGGCAACCTGGCTTCTAAAATTGCTGCAATACCAACTGTCAGGCAAGCCTTGTTTGGCCTGCAGTTGAGTTTCCGGCAACATCCCGGGCTGGTTGCCGACGGCCGCGACATGGGCACGGTGATTTTCCCGCATGCAGGCCTGAAAGTGTTTTTGACCGCCAGTGTCGAGGCCAGGGCCCAGCGGCGCTATAAGCAATTGATTGACAAGGGTTTTTCTGCTAATATGGAAGACCTCTCAAAGGATTTGACGGAGCGTGACGCGCGCGATAGCAACCGCAGCTCGGCGCCGTTAAAGGCCGCGGAAGGGGCGTATTTGCTGGATACTTCTGCAATGACTGTCGATCAGGCGGTCGCGCAAGTGCTCGGGTGGTATGCCGCTTCCAAGCCTGCCTGAATGAGTTATGCGAGAGGTGTTGAGTCTCAAGCATGAATAAAAACATGCAAATACGTTGTTTTTTTGCTGCACCTTGGTGTTCGGCCTGACGCAAAGTCTGGCCGGACGTTGAAAAACCTAACCCTTTATTGACCGCATCCTAGTAAGCACCTTGCGCGGCAATACTGGCCAACTAGTCAAAACTATGTCCATCACTGTTCTGTCCCCTGCATCTGCCGGCGCTGACGCTTTCGCCGCGCTGTTTGAAGAATCGCTGTCACGTCAAGACATGCGTTCTGGTGAAGTGATTTCTGCTGAAGTCGTGCGCCTTGACCATAACTTCGTTATCGTCAACGCAGGCCTCAAGTCGGAAGCCTTCATTCCAATCGAAGAATTTAAAAATGACAACGGCGAACTCGAAGTAGCTGTCGGCGATTTCATCTCCGTCGCTATCGAATCGCTGGAAAACGGTTTCGGCGACACCATCCTGTCGCGCGACAAGGCCAAGCGTCTGGCATCGTGGCTCTCGCTGGAAAAAGCGATGGAGTCCGGCGAGATCGTTACCGGTACTGTCAATGGCAAGGTCAAGGGCGGCCTGACTGTCCTGACCAACGGCATCCGTGCCTTCCTGCCGGGTTCGCTGGTCGACACCCGTCCGGTCAAGGACACCACGCCGTTCGAAGGCAAGACCATGGAATTCAAGGTCATCAAGCTCGATCGCAAGCGTAACAACGTCGTGTTGTCGCGTCGCGCGGTTATCGAAGCTTCGATGGGCGAAGAGCGCCAAAAGCTGATGGAAACCCTGAAAGAAGGCACCATCGTCACCGGCGTGGTCAAGAACATCACCGACTACGGCGCATTCGTGGACCTGGGCGGTATCGACGGCCTGCTGCACATCACCGATCTGGCATGGCGTCGTGTGCGTCATCCTTCGGAAGTGCTGACAGTCGGTCAAGAGATCACTGCCAAGGTTCTGAAGTACGATCAAGAAAAGAATCGCGTTTCCCTGGGCGTCAAGCAACTGGGCGACGATCCTTGGACCGGTCTGTCGCGTCGTTACCCGCAAAGCACCCGTCTGTTCGGTAAAGTCACCAACCTCACCGACTACGGCGCATTCGTCGAAGTCGAACAAGGTATCGAAGGCCTGGTCCACGTTTCCGAAATGGACTGGACCAACAAGAACGTGGCGCCAAACAAAGTCGTTCAATTGGGCGACGAAGTTGAAGTCATGGTCCTGGAAATCGACGAAGACCGCCGCCGTATCAGCCTGGGCATGAAGCAATGCAAGGCTAATCCTTGGGATGACTTCGCTGTTACCCACAAGAAGGGCGACAAGGTCAAGGGCGCAATCAAATCGATCACCGACTTCGGCGTGTTCATCGGCCTGGCCGGCAACATCGACGGCCTGGTGCATCTGTCGGACCTGTCCTGGACTGAAACCGGCGAAGAAGCCGTGCGTCGCTTCAAGAAGGGTGACGAGCTGGAAGCCATCGTTCTGGCAATCGACGTTGAGCGTGAGCGCGTGTCCCTGGGCGTCAAGCAGCTGGAAGGCGATCCATTCAACAACTTCGCTGCAATGAACGACAAGGGCGCACTGGTTTCCGGTACGGTCAAGTCGGTCGAGCCTAAGGGCGCAGTGATCCAGTTGTCGGAAGAAGTCGAAGGCTACCTGCGTGCATCCGAAATCTCCCGCGACCGCGTGGAAGATGCCGGTACCCACCTGAAGGTTGGCGACACCGTCGAAACCATGGTCATCAACATCGACCGCAAGGCTCGCAGCATCCAGCTGTCGATCAAGGCGAAAGACAATGTTGAAACCCAGGAAGCAATGCAAAAGCTGTCTTCGGCTTCGGACTCCAATGCAGCTTCCGGCACGACCAGCCTGGGCGCGTTGCTGAAGGCAAAACTCGACAACAAGAACTAAGCAGAGTAATCGAGTAAAGCTAATGACAAAGTCGGAGCTGATTGCCCGCTTGGCCGAACGTTATCCGCAACTGGTAGCTAAGGATGCGGATTACGCGGTGAAAACCATACTCGATGCGATGGCCGATGCCTTGGCGACCGGACAGCGTATCGAGATTCGTGGATTCGGCAGTTTTGCGCTGAATCGGCGGCCACCGCGGATCGGGCGCAATCCCAAGTCCGGCGACAAAGTGATGGTGCCCGAAAAACGGGTGCCGCATTTCAAGCCAGGCAAGGAATTGCGCGAACGAGTCGACGCGATGGTCGGGCAACCGATTCAAGAGGACTGAGTTATAGTTTGTGCGTAAGCAAAATCGAAACGGCATCTTCGGATGCCGTTTTTTTTCACGTACAATTTCGCATCATTTAAAGTTAATATTGTTTGTGTGAGTCGTGGATTTGCGAAAATGGCAAGAGTAAAATCAGCCAACTGCAGAACAGCTCGTATGCTGCCCACTGTTACCCAATCAAACGGAAAGGCATCATGAAAATCATTTCCCGAATTCTTTCGATCTTGCTCTTTGTTGTATTTTTCGGCTTCGCCTTGCAGAACAAAGGCAACGTCGACCTGCAATTCTTCCCCGGCACAACCATCCAAGGGCCGCTGGTGCTGTTTCTGCTGGGCTTCTTTGTCTTTGGCGCGATCCTTGGCGTGCTGGCGATGGCGCCGTCCGTATTCCGGCACCGCCGCAATGCATCAAAAACCAAAAAAGCCCTGACATCGATGCAAAAAGAACAAGAAGCACAGCGTCTGGCAGAGTCACAAGCACCGCAACCGGACAGCATCAAGAATATATAATGCCGCTAGGTATCTAACTGGCTGCACCGCCGTAATGTCACGGCGGCAGCTTGCCGGCATTTTCACACCTGAGATTCAGGTCACGCATAAAGCACAACAGCCCGTATGGAATTTGAAATTTGGTGGTTACTCGGTATCCCGGTCTTTTTTGGATTAGGCTGGATCGCCGCACGGGTCGATATCAATCAGCTGATATCCGAATCACGCAGTTTGCCCCGCGGTTATTTCAAGGGTTTGAATTTTCTGCTGAACGAACAGCCGGACAAGGCTATCGATGCATTCATCGAAATCGTCAAGCTGGATCCCGAAACCGCGGAACTGCATTTCGCTCTGGGCAACCTGTTCCGCCGCCGCGGCGAGACCGAGCGCGCGATCCGGGTCCACCAGAACCTGCTGGCGCGTCCAGACCTGGCGCAGGAACATCGTTTGCACGCCCAGTATGAGCTGGGCCAGGATTACCTGAAAGCCGGTTTGCTGGACCGGGCCGAAGAGAGCTTTAACCTGCTCGCCGGCAGCCAGTACGGCGCGCAGGCCGGACGTGCCCTGCTGGAAATCTACCAGCGCGAAAAAGAATGGCTGCGGGCGATCGAAGCGGCCCAGACTTTGCAGCAATCGGGCGCTGGCGGACGGCAAAAGGAAATCGCACAGTTTTATTGCGAACTGGCGCAGGATGAACTGGTGGACGGCCACCCCGAAGCCGCCATGTCCCTGCTGGAAAAAGCATTGAGCAACGACCGCAACAGCGTGCGCGCCACCATGCTCCTGGGCGACGTGCACCTGGCGCAGGGCGACGTCGAAGCGGCCCTGCAGGTCTGGCGCCGGGTCGAGCAGCAAAGCGTGCCGCACGTGGCGCTGGTGGCGCAGCGCCTGATGGATGGCTATCGCGCGGTTGGACGGCCGCATGAAGGCGTCAGCCTGCTGCGCTCCTACCTGGCGGAAGCATCTTCCATCGATTTGCTGGAAGTGGTGTTCAAGGCGGTGCTGGAGCTGGATGGCGTCGAAGCTACCAATCAGCTGGTGAGCGATGAACTGCGTCGCACACCGACCCTGCTAGGACTGGATAAGCTGCTGGAAGCGCGCTTGATGAAAATAACGCCGGAAATGCATACCGAACTGTCGGTGGTCAAGAACCTGGTGCACGGCTATACCCAGAAGCTGGCGCGCTACCAGTGCAGCCACTGCGGTTTCAAGGCGCGCCAGTTCTATTGGCAATGCCCTGGCTGCAGCCGCTGGGAAACCTATCCGCCGCGTCGCACCGAAGAACTGAACGTCATGAACTAAAACCCGCCGGCCCGCCATAAACAATCGGGCTGTGCAGCGCATTCACGGAACAACATGAAAATTACTATTATCGGTACCGGTTACGTCGGCTTGGTCACAGGCGCTTGCCTGGCCGAACTGGGCAACGATGTATTCTGCCTCGACCTGGATCAAAGCAAGATCGCGCTGCTGAACAGCGGCGGCATCCCGATCCATGAGCCCGGCCTGGCTGAAATCGTCGGCCGCAACCGCGCTGCCGGACGTTTGCACTTTTCTACCGATATCGCCGCCAGCGTAGCCCATGGCCAGGTGCAGTTTATTGCAGTGGGCACACCGCCGGACGAAGACGGCTCGGCCGACCTGCAATACGTGCTGGCGGCGGCTCGCAATATCGGCAAATACATGACCGGTTTCAAGGTGATCGTCGATAAGTCGACTGTGCCGGTCGGGACTGCGGACAAGGTAAGCGCCGCGATCCAGGAAGAATTGGATGCGCGCAAGCTGGCCGGCGCGCCCCTGCAATTCTCGGTTGTCTCCAATCCGGAATTCCTGAAAGAGGGCGCCGCAGTAGAAGATTTCATGCGGCCGGACCGCATCGTCATCGGCTGCGACGAAAGCACTTCAGGCCAGCAGGCGCAGGCGCTGATGAAGCAGCTGTACCTGCCTTTCAACCGTAACCACGAGCGTACCTTCTGGATGGACGTGCGTTCCGCCGAGTTCACCAAATATGCAGCGAATGCGATGCTGGCGACCCGCATCTCGTTCATGAACGAACTGGCCAACCTGGCCGACAAGGTGGGCGCCGATATCGAAGCCGTGCGCCACGGGATCGGCTCCGATCCGCGCATAGGCTACAGCTTCCTGTATGCCGGCTGCGGTTACGGCGGTTCCTGTTTTCCGAAGGATGTGCAGGCGCTGGAGCGCACCGCGCGCGCTTATGGCCAGGAATTGCATATCCTGCGCGCAGTGGAGCAGGTCAATAACAACCAGAAGCATGTGCTGGGACAAAAGATCAGCGAGCGTTTTGGCGCGGACCTGAGCGGCAAGCACTTCGCGCTGTGGGGCCTGGCGTTCAAGCCGAATACCGATGACATGCGCGAAGCTTCATCGCGGGTACTGCTTGGCGAACTGATTGCACGCGGCGCGACGGTGGCGGTGCACGATCCGGTCGCGATGGCCGAGGCAAAGCGGGTATTGGCGCTGGATTTCGCCGGCGCTCCCGGCGCCTTTGAACGCATACGGTTTTGCGACAACCAGACCGAGGCCCTGCAAAGCGCTGACGCCTTGGTGATCGTGACGGAGTGGAAAACTTTCCGCAGTCCCGATTTCGACCAGGTGAAGACGCTGCTCAAGACGCCTATCGTATTCGATGGCCGCAATTTGTATGAGCCGGAAGTAATGGGCGAGCTGGGCTTTGAGTATTACGGCATTGGCCGTTCGGTGCTGGCGCGTGGATAAGACGATGACTAATCATACCTATAAGTTGCCGGCCTCTTTCGAGCATGTGCAGATTCTGGTGGTCGGCGATGTCATGCTGGACCGGTACTGGTTCGGCGAAGTCAGCCGGATTTCGCCAGAGGCGCCGGTGCCGGTGGTGCGGGTTGAAAAGCGCGAGGAACGGCTGGGCGGCGCGGCCAACGTGGCGCGTAATATCGCTACCTTGGGCGGCAGCTCGGGATTGCTGGGAGTGGTGGGGCAGGACGAGGCCGGCGACACCGTCGACAGCATGCTGGGCGAGATGGGCGTCAGCAGTTTCCTGACACGGGATCCGACTATCTCGACCATCATCAAGTTGCGCGTGATAGGCCGCCAGCAGCAATTGCTGCGCATCGATTTTGAAGAAGCGCCTACCGACGCCGTATTGCGCGACAAGCTGACCCGTTTCAACACCCTGCTGCCGCAATACCAGGTGGTGGTCTTGTCCGACTACGCCAAAGGCAGCCTGGTCAACGTAGCGGACATGATCGCCGCCGCCAGGCAAGCCGGCAAATGCATCCTGGTCGATCCCAAGGGCGAGGATTTTTCGCGTTACGTCGGTGCCACCGTCCTCACGCCTAACAAGTCAGAGATGGTCCGCATTGTCGGCAGCTGGAAGAATGAAGAAGAGCTCACCGCAAAAGCGCAAAAACTGCGTGCCTCGCTGCAGCTCGAAGCACTGCTGCTGACGCGTTCGGAAGAGGGCATGAGTTTGTACACTGAGAATGAAATCCGCCACTTCCCTGCCATGGCGCGCGAAGTGTTCGACGTCTCCGGCGCCGGCGATACCGTGATTGCCACGCTGGCCGTGATGCTGGGAGCTGGATTGCCGATTGCCGACGCCGTGGCCCTGGCGAATCGCGCCGGCGGTATCGTCGTCGGCAAGCTCGGTACGGCTACCGTCAGCCGCGAAGAACTGCTGGGCAGCGTTGCGTAAACAGGCTTTATCGATGACGAGAGCGCCTGGTTAAGCGAAGTCTTGTTTGTGGTTCAAATGTCAATTTTCCATGTGTGGCTGACTATAATTAATTGGACGTTTTCGCGTCTGATTGAATTTTTCAGTCATCCACACACCTATGGGAGAAAGACGAAATGCTGAGAAAAATACTGCTGGTATTGTGCATGTTGATGGCCACCGCCAGTTTTGCCCAGGTCGATGTCAACAAAGGCGACCTGACTGCCCTGCACGGCATCAAGGGCATCGGTACCGCCACCGCCAAGCGTATAGTCGACGAGCGCGGCAAAGGCGGCAACTTCAAGGACTGGGCCGATTTCGAAAGCCGCGTATCAGGCATCGGCGAGAAAAATGCGCTCAAGCTGTCGCAAGCCGGTTTACTGGTGAATGGCAAGCCGAAGACCGGCGACGCTGAACCCGCGGCGCCCAAGACTGCCGCCAAGCCGGCTGCCAAGGGCAAGTAGCGGCGGCCGGGTGGCCGCCGGGAGATAAAATGCCTTGCCCAGCCCTGGATTCCAGGGCTTTTTCGTTTCCGGGACCGCTCGCTCGCTTGCCTGGCCGCGGTTGCATACGGTTTGTCAGGCTTTCATACGCATAACAAAGTCTCATATTAAAATGGGCTCTTTGCACAAGACGTTTGATCACACTATGCCTTATCTGACTATCGAAGACACAATCGGCAATACGCCCCTGGTACAACTCAAACGTATCCCCGGCAGCGAAGCCGAGCAGAGGAATAACGTAATCCTAGGCAAGATGGAAGGCAATAATCCTGCCGGCTCGGTGAAAGACCGGCCGGCTTTGTCGATGATCAAACATGCCGAAGCGCGCGGCCAGATCAAGCCCGGCGATACCCTGATTGAGGCAACTAGCGGCAACACCGGGATCGCCCTGGCGATGGTGGCAGCCATGCGCGGCTACAGGATGGTGTTGCTGATGCCGGAAAACCTGAGCGAAGAGCGGCGCCAGAGCATGGCGGCATACGGCGCCAAGATCATCCTTACCCCAAAGACCGGCGGCATGGAATATGCGCGCGACCTGGCGGAAAAAATGCAGAAAGACGGTGACGGACTGATTCTCGACCAGTTCGCCAACCCGGATAACCCGCTCGCGCACTACGAAACCACCGGCCCGGAAATCTGGCGCGACACGGAAGGACGCATCACGCATTTTGTCAGCGCGATGGGCACCACCGGCACCATCATGGGCGTTTCCACTTACCTGAAAGAGCAGAACCAGGCTATCCGCATCATCGGTGCGCAGCCGGAAGAGGGCTCGCAGATTCCAGGCATCAGGAAATGGCCGGAAGCCTATTTGCCCAAGATATATGAGCATTCAAGGGTAGACCAGATTGAATCAGTCAGTCAGGCGGCGTCGGAACATATGGCGCGCAGGCTGGCGAGCGAAGAAGGGATTTTCTGCGGGATATCTGCGGCGGGGGCTTGCGAGGTGGCGTTACGGATTTCGCAGCAGGTAGAAAACGCGACGATCGTTTTCGTCGTCTGCGATCGTGGCGACCGCTATTTGTCTACCGGCGTTTTCCCTGCCTGAAGCAGGCTTCAAGCAGGGACGCGGCTGGCATGCCGATTACTTCAGCTTTTCGGCTTCGATCTTGCTCTTTGGCTTGAACTGCTTGTCGCTGATACGGAATTTCTCGCGACGGTCGCCCATCAAGGCGCGCAGTTCACGAATCGTCAGGTCGCTGACTTCGTGCATGCGGATCAGCAGCGATGCGCCAACCGGCAAGCGGCGATGGCGGATTTTGCTGATGACCGGTGGCGCTACTTCGAGCGAGCGCGAGAGTGCGGCATCATTTTTCAAGTGCAACTTGTCGATCAAAGAGTCGAGCAGATGGTTCGGATCGTAAGTTACCTGCTCATCGAGCTTGTTGCTGGTCGGTGCGTCTGGGGTAGTGTTAGTCATAATCAATTGATTCCGTTATCCTAGTTGATATATGGGAAGTGTTTGTGCAATATGTAGCGAACTATTACCAAGTGCACCTCCCAGTTTTATTGGCGAAACTACAACTTGCCGTATTTTATACTGATTTTGAGCACATATTTATCATAAAGAAACTCCCTATCTTTTTCTTCATGGGACAGCTGATACCGCTAAGTACATTGCACAGCATGTTGTACATTACATTGGTAACAAACAACCTACCTTTGTTTAGTGACCAAATATACAAATAAGTTGCACAAGCTCAATTTAAAATTTTCTTATTACGATGTCTATTACTATTTAGTAACTTTCCGTAAAAATTGCAAGGAACACCATTTTTACAACATTCTAATATTGTTAAAATAATAATCAAGACTGTTTTTGTTGATCCCCCTCCCCAAGTAGTTTCCGCCAGCCATCTAATCCCAATTGTTGCAGGGTCCGCATGTTTTTATCGAATATCTGGGCGGCCTCGGGGAACGCATCAACCGCGCGCTCGACGCTGATTTCACGTAACAGGTGCAAGGTAGGA
The DNA here is from genome assembly GCF_038896935.1 of Collimonas rhizosphaerae. Classification (NCBI taxonomy): domain Bacteria; kingdom Pseudomonadati; phylum Pseudomonadota; class Betaproteobacteria; order Burkholderiales; family Oxalobacteraceae; genus Collimonas; species Collimonas rhizosphaerae. The sequence goes on along the minus strand of NZ_JBANDC010000025.1, from coordinate 14,510 downwards.
TAAGGCGCGCGATTGGTATAGTTGCTGATGTCGTCTATGTCGGTGCCGGCGAACTGATACTCGGGATGGAAACTGGCAACCTGGATTTCGCCGTCCAGTTCAAGCTCCTCGACCGCTGCATCGGCGACATCCAGGAAGTCGTTGTAGTCCAGGAAATCACGCAGTGCATCAGGATGTATCAGCAGGGTGGTGTCGATTGCTTCTGGATCTGCCTGCTGCAGCAATTCCAGCTCCGCCATCAGGTCCACCAATAACTCTTCCGGCGTCTGTGCACTGCTGACGACGTAACGAATCTGATCCTTGATAAATACCGCTTTGGCAAACGGGCAAAGGTTTAGCCCGATCACGGCACGCTCCAGCCATAATTTTGTGTGAGCGATTACTTCGCCGGAAAACGGCATCATATCTGTTGAGGAGGTAGTGGATGAAGCAGTTTTCATGAGATTGGGAAGCATTATTTACAAACAATTTAGATGAATATAAGGATGAATCCGGCGGCATCAAGCGTTGCCGCAGGCACTTCCGGCGCCCATATATGTGCTCCAGGCGGCGCAAATCGGGTTATTCTTCCGATCCCGTGACTGCGACACACCGGGTTTGATTCAACTATATATAACAATAGGCGTTATGGCCCTTAAAGCAACTATTTTCAAAGCCGATCTGCAAATTGCGGATATGGACCGTCATTATTATCAGGAGCACGCGCTGACGCTGGCCCGCCATCCGTCGGAAACCGACGAGCGCATGATGGTGCGCCTGCTGGCGTTCGCCCGTCACGCCTCGGCTGCGCTGGTATTCGGCAAAGGCTTATCGGATGCCGAGGAGCCTGATTTGTGGGCCAAGGACCTGACCGGCGCCATCGATCTCTGGATCGAAGTCGGCCAGCCTGACGAAAAGCGCATCCTCAAAGCCTGTGGACGGGCCGCGCAAGTGGTGGTCTACAGCTACAGCAGCACCAGCCACATCTGGTGGAACCAGATCAGCAGCAAGGTAGCGCGCGCCCGCAACCTGACCGTCATCAATATTGCTGCCGCCAGCAGCGAGGCCCTGACCGGTTTCGCCCAGCGCAGCATGCAATTGCAGTGCACTATCCAGGATGCGCAGATCTGGCTGAGCGCCAACGGCCAGACCGTCGAGGTCGAACTCAGCGTCAGCAATCCCTGATTTATTGCGCAGTGCGCGCCACCCGCACCGCACGTCCCAGGTCCACTACCGACATCGCGTAAAAGAAGCTGCGGTTGTACTGCGTGATGGCGTAGAAATTATCGGTGCCGAGCCAGTACTCGGCCGGCGCCTGGCCGTTTTGCAAGTCGATCAGGCCGTACCGTATGTCGTTCGGCGGCACTACGCCAGGCACTACGCCGGCCGCGGTCAGTTCATCCAGCGGATATTTGGCTTCCAGGCCTTGCCCGATAAAAGCCTGCCAGCGGTTTTCGGCGCTGGTGTCGGTCGACAGCGTCGCCGGGAAGACCACCGGCAGGCCGGTTTTCCAGCCGTGTTCAGCCAGGTAATGGGCCACGCTGCCGATCGCATCGACCGGTGAATTGCGTAAGTCGATTTTCCCCTTGCCGTCAAAATCCACGCCGTACTGGCGGATGCTGCTCGGCATGAACTGCGGCCAGCCTATGGCGCCGGCGTATGAGCCCAGCAAGGTAAACGGATCGATGCCCGACTCCCGGGCGTACAGCAGGGTACTTTCCAGTTCGCCGCGGAAAAACGCCATGCGCGCTTCGCGCGTTGGCGTATTCGGATAATCGAACGCCAGCGTGGTGATGGCGTCCATCACCCGGAAGCTGCCGACATTGCGGCCGTACACGGTTTCGACGCCGATGATGCCGACGATGATTTCCGCCGGCACGCCGTACTGCGCCTCGGCCCGGTTAAGGGCGTCAGCGTAGGTATTCCAGAAATCGACGCCGGCCTGGATCCGCACCGGCTCGACAAAGCGGGCACGGTAAGCCGCCCAGTTCTTGGGTTTGCTGGCCGGAGCCGGCTTCATCAGCTGGATCGCGCTGTCGACGTAACGCACCTTGTTGAACATGGCGACCAGTTCATTCCGGTCGAAGCCGTTTTTTTCGACCATCTGGTCGATGAATGCCGAGACCTCTTTCCAGTCGGCGAAATTGGCGAACTCGCCATCGTCGGCAACGCTGCTCGCTTTGCGGATTTTTGCCGAAGTAACTTTGCCGGAACTGTTTTGCTGGGCCTGCAGAGCGGGACTGGCAGAGATCGCCAGGGCAAGAGCGCAAAGCTGGGCGACGGTAAGGAGACCTGGAGTTGATTTCATCGACATTGGGAAAGCAGTAATTTTAGTTGTGCCATCAAAGGCGCCGGCGGTTTATTGTGCGGCCCGTAGTCGGCGCCATACTGCAGGGCCTCGTACAAATCCATGAAGCGCTTGACCGCCATTTTGACGGAGGGCGACAGCGGCGAGTCGCCGGCGCACAGGCGACGGCCGTAAGTGGCCGGCCCTTCATGCTTGTTGCGCGCCATGCCGCGCCGCGCCATCTGCGCGCACAGCGCAGAGTATACCGTATCGAGCGGGTTGCTCTTGTTTCGCGCCAGCAGCAAGGGCAGGGTGACGCTGCCGGCTGCCACCGCGCCTATGGCCAGCATCACGACGCCCAGGCTGCGCCAGTCCAGCTCACCCAGTCCCAGCCAACGCATCAATCCCATTTGCCGCGCCGGCGTGTAGTTCAGGACCCATTGGTTCCAGCCATTGCTGAGCGCTTCCCAATTGGCGCGCAGCAGAGCCGTCGCGTTGTTCAGGCTCGACCACCAGCTGGCCTGGCCGGCAGGCCCTCCCAGCAGGTTGCCGAAGAAGGAACGCGGCAGCAGATTGCCGAGCTGGGTCTCGATCCTGTTCGGCGCCACAGCAGCCGTAGGATCGATCCTGACCCAGCCGCGCGGCGGCAGCCATACTTCGGCCCACGCGTGGGCGTCGGACTGGCGCACCGTCATCATGTCGTCGACCGGATTGATTTCACCGCCCTGGTAACCGGTCACCACGCGTGCCGGAATGCCTGCCGCACGCATCAGCACCACAAAGGAGCTGGCGTAGTGTTCGCAAAAACCGGCACGGCTGGAAAACAGGAAATCGTCGACGCTATTTTTGCCGAGCAGCGGCGGCTCCAGCGTATAGCTGAAATTTTCATTGCGGAAGAAGCTCAGCACCGCCTTCACCAAGGCAGCATTGTCCGGCCATTTTTCATGCAGGCTGGCGGCAAATTCCAGCGTGCGCGGATTGAAGTTGTCCGGCAATGCCAGCGCCTGCTGCATGCCGCTTGCCGTGATCGGGTCTGGCGATGCCGGTCTCAGGTTCGATACGACATCGTAGCGGACACGCTCATTGATCGCTCGCGCTGCGCGCAGCTGGTGGTCGGCAGTCATCAGTACCGGGATGCCATCCAGGGTCGGCGCCAGCTGCGGCGTTTCCAGGGCAAACAGCCAGCGCTGGCCATTGGCTTCCATCGTGATTTGCTGTTGCACAGCGGTTGCCGGGTTAGGGCTGGCCACGGGTTGGATCTGGGTTTCAGCGTCAGCCGTATTGCGGCTCGCTCGTCCTTGGGTCCAGGTGCGGCCATCGAAATCGCTCAGCACTATGCCGCGCCAGTAGCGCTGGGCAGGAGCCGGCGGCGTGCCGGAGAATTTGACGCGGAACGCAATATCGTCGGATAAGGCAAGTTGCGCGATATTCCCCGGCGTCATATTGTCCGACATGCCGCTGTGTCCGCTGTGCGCATCGCCAGGCAAGCCCCACAATGGTCCCTGGATGCGCGGAAACAGCAGGAACAGGATCAGCATCAGCGGCAGCGCCATGGCCAGTATCGTGGCGCCCAGGCGCAGCCGCTGCTTGAGCGGCGGCACCATGCCGGTATATTGGAAAGAAAGCTGCGCCGTCAGGACCAGCACCAGGGTTGCCATCATCCACAGCAGGGACAGCATGCTTTGGGAATAGAAGAAAGTGGTGAGCAGCAAAAAGAAAGTCAGCAGCAGCACCACGAACAAATCGCGCCGCGCGCGCATCTCCAGCAGTTTGAACGTCAGCAACAGCGCCAGCATCGCCACCCCGGCATCGCGTCCGAATAAAGTGCGGTAGTCGATATAGACTCCGCCCATGGTGAGCGCCGCCAGCGGCAGCAGCAGCCATAGCGGCGGCAGGCGCTGGCCGCGCAAGGTGATCCAGGCGCGCCACAGCAGCAGCCCGCCGCAGACCAGCGAGTTCCACCAGGTCAGATGCAGGAAATGCGGCAGCAGCACCATGGCGCAGGCGCTGAGCAGCAATACGGTGTCGCTCTTGTCGCGCGACAGGGAGTGCACATATGTGCTTGAGATGCGGTACAAGGGTTTGCTCTCAAGCTCAGCCTTGATCTGCTGCATGGACCTGGTGTTCATGGCGCACCTTGGTAAAGCGCCAGCGCACGCAGGCAGGCGCGCTGGTGGGCCGGCCCCAGCGCTGCAGCATAAACGCTGTCGCCGAGGCGGAATGCATAGGCCAGCTGGCGCGCTTCCGCCTCCAGTATCCAGCGCGTCATGCGCGAGAGTTTGTCCTCGAGCGCCATGTCATAGGGCAGGGATGCAAAATCGATAGCCAGGTCGCTGACTGCGCCGCCTTCGAATTGCTTGGTGATCAGCTTGGCGTCGAGATCGGTGTCCAGCCGGGCGATCTGGCGCCAGGCCAGGTGCTTGAGCGAGTCGCCGCTCTGGTAGGTGCGCACGCCGGCAAAATCCTGGTGGCCGGCAACGCCGTTGCCGTCGCTCTTTTCGATCGGCGCCAGCGGCAACGGCGGCGCCGATGCCGACGCTTCCGGCTGCGGGTAGACCAGGGCCCGGCTGTCCGGCTGCCAGTAACTCCATGCGCGCAGCAAGCCAAGCGGAAAGCGGGTTCGCAAGCGTATCCTGGGAGCCGGCTGCCAGCCGCGGTGGGTGGTGGTCAGCGCCAGCGTCAGGTGGCTGGTGCTATGGGCCGAGACATCCATCGCGCGTTCTATGGCGGGCAGGCCGCGTCCGATGAAGCCGAGCATGATCGCGTAACGGGCATGCTTGCGGCGGTTTGTCAGGTGCAGCTCGAACAGCGCGTCCTCGCCGGCAAATACCGCGGCTGCCTTGCCTGCCGTCAGATACAGATAGGCGAGGTTACGGAAAGTCAGGTGCATGTCGATGACAGCGCAGGCAGCCAGCAAGAAGGTCAGGCCAAAACCGAGGCTCAGGTTGTAATTGACCGAGCACAAAAACAGCAATACCAGCACGACCGCAAACGCCAGCCCGGGACGGCTCGGTACGATGAACACGCGCCGCTGGGTAAGCAATACTTCACCCGCTTCGGCGTCGCGTAGCTGGAACAGAGACTGGTCGAGCCAGTTTCGGAATCGTTGGCGGAGAGATGTCAGCATAGTGGCGGGGGCAGGCTGGCAGCCATGAAAACGCCGGTTAAACCGCGACCGACTTCATCAGCTGCAGCACCAGGTCGCGTGCGCCAAGGGTGCTGCCGGCATGCGCCTTGAGCGGGCGCAGGCGATGCGCCGTCACCGGCACCAGGACCGCCTGCACATCCTCTGGAATGACATGGTTGCGTCCTTCCATGGCAGCCCAGGCGCGCGCGCCCTGCAGCAGTGCGATGGCGGCGCGCGGGCTCATGCCTTCCGCGAACAGGCCGTTCTGGCGCGAGGCATGGGCCAGCGCTTGTACGTAGTCGATCAAGGAAGCGGAGGTATGGATCTGCTTCAATGCTTGCCTGGCTTCGATCAGTTCCGCCGCCTGCATCACCGGCGCGATCGATTTCAGCAAGACGCGGCGGTCTTCTCCCATCAGCAGCGCACGCTCGGCGGCGGCGTCCGGATAACCCAGCGACAGGCACATCAGAAAGCGGTCCAGCTGCGATTCCGGCAAGGCGAAAGTGCCGACCTGGTGCGCCGGGTTCTGGGTGGCGATGACGAAGAACGGCTCCGGCAGGTCGCGCGTCACGCCTTCCGCGGTGACCTGGCGTTCTTCCATCGCTTCCAGCAGCGCCGACTGGGTCTTGGGCGTGGCCCGGTTGATTTCATCCGCCAGCAGCACCTGGGTGAATACCGGGCCTGGATGAAATACAAAGCTGCTCTTCTCGCGATCAAAAACCGAAATCCCAACCACATCCGCCGGTAGCAGGTCACTGGTGAATTGCAGCCGGTTAAAGCGCAGGCCCAGGGAAATGGCCAGCGCATGCGCCAGGGTGGTCTTGCCGACCCCGGGCACGTCCTCGATCAAAAGGTGGCCGCCTGCCAGCAGGCATACCAATGCCTGGCGGATCTGGTGGTCCTTGCCGACGACGATCTGGCCGACCTGCTGTGCAACTGCGTGGATTTTTGCGAACATGGGTTTGTCTGGTGAGGGTAGCGTAACGGAGAGAGAATCATACAAACTTCCCCGGAGTTATCCTAGTTCCTTTGAAGAAATGCGGTGTTTTTTTCAAGCAGTCGCGATTTCAGTGGGCCGATTCGACGGGATTGGGCGGATACGCTGACCCATCCCCCGGTTCTTGGGTACACTAACAGGATCGCAGCCCCATTTTCAGCAAGACTTTTGGCGAGATCAATTGACTACTGCTTTCTATACCCATCACGATTGCAAGCTGCACGACATGGGCGCCGGTCATCCGGAATCGCCGGCAAGGCTGCAGGCGATCGAAGACCAGCTGATTGCCAGCCGCATCGACCAGCTGCTTGATTACCGCGGCATGCCGCTGGCGCAAGAGAGCGACCTGGCGCGCGTGCATAGCGCTGCCATGATTGCCCTGGTCAAAGAGCATAGCCTGGCGCTGGCCGGCAAGGCGGGCTGCTATCCGCTCGATCCCGACACGTCGGTCAACGCGTATAGCTGGCAAGCCGCGCTGCGCGCCGCCGGCGCGGCACTGGCAGCGACCGACGCCGTGCTGGCAGGCGAAGTCAGCAATGCCTTCTGCGCGGTGCGTCCGCCAGGGCACCACGCTACCTCTCGCACCCCCATGGGATTTTGCCTGTTCAATAACATTGCGCTTGCCGCCCGCCACGCGCTGGAGGCGCACGGGCTGGAGCGGGTGGCGATTGTCGATTTCGATGTCCATCACGGCAATGGCACCGAAGAGATTTTTGCGCATGATCCACGGGTGCTGATGGTCAGTTTTTTCCAGCACCCGTTTTACCCGCATTGCGGTACCGAGCCGGAAGGCGACAATACCGTCAACATCCCGGTGCCGGCCTACAGCGATGGCGCCGTGGTACGAAAGTTGGTGACGGAGCAATGGCTGCCGGCGTTGAATGCGCACCGGCCGCAAATGGTCTTTGTTTCGGCCGGCTTTGACGCGCACCGGGAAGACGATATGGCGCAGATGGGGCTGGTCGAGGCAGACTACACCTGGCTTACCCGGCAAATCATGGCAGTCGCCGCAGAACATGCGGAGGGCCGCATCGTCAGCTGCCTGGAGGGCGGCTACAACCTGTCGGCGCTGGGCCGCAGCGTGGTCGCGCACATGAAAGTGCTGGCCGAACTCGAATAACCATGTTGCTGCAGGGGCATGGGAAAAGGCTTCGGGAGGGCCCGGCCAGGTGCGGCGGTTTGACGTTCTGCGTCCTGCGCCATGCGATGCGCGGCCTCGGGATTGAGGTAGGACCGGAATAAGTCCGTACAATAGCGGTTTATTTTAGCCAGACAAGACTACGCATGTCCATACAATGGTTCCCCGGCCACATGAACGCCGCCCGCAAGAAGGCGGCGGAAGCCATGGAGAAGGTCGATCTCGTGATCGAAGTGCTCGACGGCCGCCTGCCGCAAGCCAGCTGCAATCCCATGATCGAACAGCTGCGCGTGTTTCGTCAGCGCCCTTGCCTGAAGATCCTGAACAAGAGCGACCTGGCCGATCCGGCCGTGACGCAGGCTTGGCTTGCCTATTACAACAGCCAGAAGAATGTCCACGCAGTGGCGCTGAGCTGCAAGAAACCTTCGGACGTGGCCAAGATCCCGGGTTTGTGCCTGACCCTGGCGCCGCACCGCGGCACGCCCTTGAAGCCCTTGCGCATGATGATCATGGGCATTCCCAACGTCGGCAAATCGACATTGATGAACGCCTTGCTGAAGCGCCGTGTGGCAGCGGTAGGCGATGAGCCGGCCGTGACCAAGGTGCAGCAGCGGCTGTACCTGGGCAACAATATGGTGCTGATCGATACTCCCGGCATGTTGTGGCCGAAGATTGCCCACCCGAGCGACGGCCTGATGCTTGCCGCCAGCCATGCCATAGGCACCAACGCATTGATTGAGGAAGAGGTCGCCACGTTCCTGGCCGATGAACTGCTGGTTCGCTACGCGCCCTTGCTGGCTGCGCGTTACGGCATCAAGACGGAAGGCATCGACGGCGTCAGCGTGATCGAAGGTGTGGCGGTGCGGCGGGGATTTCGTCTCAAGGGCGGCGACCTGGATCTGGAAAAGGCCGCGCATACCTTGCTGCAAGATTACCGTACCGGAGCGCTAGGCCGCATCAGCCTGGAAACGCCGCAAACGCGCGCCGCCTTGCTGGCGCGCCACCAGGAAGAAATCGCGCGGCGCCAGGCGGAAGCCGAGGCGGAGGCGGAAAGCGACGGGCAGGACGATACCAGGTAGCTTGCTCCAGCTCTGCAATGAACCCGCAATGACTATGTCATTGCGGGTTTTTTTATTGCCTGGGCGGTCTGCGGGCGGTTATAGGATAGGGCGGATTTTGCTGTCGAATTGGCAATCAACTTTACATTTCCATTTGTCGTACAGGATTTCACTGCGCTACGACAAAAAATTCTCAAGCAACGTTAACACGCTGCGCAGCTTTGTTCCTCTGCTGGCCTCATATGTCATGTCAAGCTTTGAAGCAGTGTCTAATTTTTCTGGAAAAAATTGCAATTTAAGCTAGATGAAATGATATTTCCTGCGATCGACAGATCGCTTTGTGATGATCAGATTTTAATGTTTGTTCACATAATTTCTCATTTGTAATTTATTAATTATAAGAAACATTATTTATCATTTCCACGAAGAAATAAATGGCAAATTTGATTCTATTGAGCAAGTTTATATTTCAAGGCGGAGAATTAATTCGATCTATTTTCCTTGATTCCAGGAACCCCCTCATTTTTGATATTCAAAATCTATATAACTTATAAATCCCTATCTATATAGGGAGGTATGGTTTTTTTTGGAAAAAATAATGCAAATAAGGCAATAAAAGTAGAAATTTTTCTGAAAAACTTCATCATCATATACAAATTTATTCGTTGTTTATTGGCGACTTTAGGGAACTTATTTTGATGACATAAATGTTAATTGAAATTAACATTTGGCACTTCCATCAAATTATGAATCTGGACATTTATTGATGTCCAAATTACATCATTGGATGAAGTGCTGAGCGTCTTGGAAAAATGGGTATTGCGCAAATCGCGGCGCCTTCATTTGCTTGTCGGCAATTTTGACAGGACAAGCCGGATAGCGGTTTGAATTGGCTGTTTTTTTTATGCAGCAAAGTGATTGGCAAGAAGGACTCAAAGTAGCAACGAATGTTACTTAAAGTCCAATATTGTTAATTTAAAAAAGGCAACTGCGGAACTGGATTCCGCTCGCCTGGCAAGTCGTCTGAGCTCCAAATTTTTCAATCGAGGTCCGAGGCAAGTGCCCAAGTCACTTGAACTCCCTGCCTTTGATGCGATGAAGCCGAGTTCTTTTTGGTTATGAAACGTCAAATTTTCAAGGTGGAAAATGAGTAAATTGCATCAGAGGACATCGATCGAATCCTTGCTCAATGGCGCACGGCCCTTGTGCGGCGGGTTCTGCAGCGCACTCAGGATGGTGAAACTGGCCGCGCTGTTTGCCGCCGGCATGCTGTTTTCGGCGGCCGCAATGGCGCAATCTGCCGACGCCGCCATTGAGACAGCGAAACAATGGCTGGCTCTGGCCGATGCCGACCAGGCGGGGCAGATGTGGGAGCAAAGCGCTGCCTTGATGAAAGACCAGTCTGACCGGAAAACCTGGGTCGCCTATATCGCCACCGCCCACAGCCAGTACGGTGCGGCACCTGACAAGCGCATCTGGCAAGCGATGGAGCATCAGATCGATCACCCCAGCTTGCCTCGCGGCGAATTTTCCAGCGTCACCTTTATATCGGGTTATGCCAAAGCACGTGCCTGGGAAAAGGTCGCGCTGGTCTGGCAGAACCAGCGCTGGGTCCCGGTCGGCTACCAGTATGGTCCGGCAGAGACCGCTGCGAAATGACGCCGTGCCTGCATCCCTTTGGCTGCGCTCAATTATTTCCCTATTTTTTTCCATGTGATCTCGCTTGCGCGATCAGTCTGATCCCTTGCAGCAAGCCTCACCACATCTTGAATCGAGCTTTTCATGAATAAAGTCTACCGTACCGTCTACAGCGAAGCACTTGGTGCCTGGGTTGCTGTTTCCGAAAATACCGCAGCGCGCGGCAAGCGCAGCAGCTCGAAAGTGGGGGCTGCAATTGCCGCTGCGGTATTGGGGGCAACCGTATTGATGTCCCCAGCTGCATTTGCGAGTTATACCAACGGTACTTCCGGCACGACTACTGGAACTGGCTCTACGGGTATCGCTATCGGTTCGGGGACTGCTGCCTCGGGTGGACAGGCATCGGCAAACAATACCGGGGGTACTGCAATTGGTAGCGCTGCGACCGCGACTGGCCAGCAAGCTACTGCCGTGGGAAATGGCGCAATTGCCGGAGACACGGCCGCTGTCGCGTTAGGTAATGGAGCAAACGCGGCTACCGCCTATAGCATCGCCATCGGTAACAACTCGTCGGCGACGGGAGGGAGCTCAACTGCGATTGGATCCGGTTCCAAGGCGAGCGGTATCGGAGCATTTGCGTTGGGTGATGATGCCATCGCCGGCGGTGCTTCGTCGGTCGCGATTGGCGGCGGGGCCGGTACCGGCAGTGGTGGAGCAAGTGCTGCAGGAGCGCAATCCATTGCGATTGGTCAATTATCGGTCGTATCTAGCACCGCCGCCAATGCTGTTGCTATTGGTGTCGGGGCAAATGCAAAATATACCAACAGCGTGGCTCTTGGACAGGGCAGTGTCACCGGAACGGCCGCGCCTACCGGTGTTGGCTTTTTGACCGGAACCACAGCGCCCCTGTCTGAAATATCAGTTGGCGCTGCCTCCGCTTTGCGTCGCATCACCAATGTAGCAGATGGTTCTGCCGCTCAGGATGCCGTAACCGTTAACCAGCTGAGTACGGGAATGAGTACTACGACAAGCAGCATCAGCAGCTTGTCTACATCGACTTCCACAGGTCTGAGTACGACCAACAGCAGCGTGACGTCGCTGTCGACTTCCACCTCGACGGGCTTGAGTACGACTAATAGCAACGTGTCTTCGCTATCGACGTCTACATCGACCGGGTTGAGCACTGCCAATAGCAGCGTTTCGTCGTTATCTACATCCACTTCAACGGGTATCAGCACGTCACGGGTGGCGGAAGCCTCCTTGTCAACGGGCTTGAGCACCGCCAACAGTAATGTCTCTTCGCTATCCACATCGACTTCGACTGGCATAGCTTCTCTGTCGACGTCAACGTCGACCGGTCTGAGCACGACCAACAGCAGCGTGACTTCGTTGTCGACTTCAACTTCGACTGGGTTGAGCACGACTAATAGCAATGTTTCGTCGCTGTCGACATCGACATCGACCGGCCTGAGTACAACGAACAGTAATGTTTCGTCGCTATCGACGTCTACATCTACCGGCTTGAGCACCACCAACAGCAATGTTTCATCGTTGTCGACATCGACATCTACCGGCATCGTCTCGCTGTCGACTTCAGCTTCGACTGGCCTGAGTACCACTAACAGCAATGTCTCGTCGTTGTCGGCTTCGACATCTACGGGCATTGCTTCGCTGTCGACTTCGACTTCGACCGGTCTGAGCACGACTAACAGCAACGTGTCTTCGCTGTCGACTTCAACCTCGACTGGTTTGAGCGCGACAAATAGCAATATCTCGTCGCTGTCCACTTCGACGTCTACGGGCCTGAGCTCCACCAACAGTAATGTCTCATCGTTGTCGACTTCGACATCTACCGGTATTGCTTCGCTATCGACTTCAACTTCGACTGGTCTAAGTACCACTAACAGCAATGTTTCATCGCTGTCGACATCGGCATCGACCGGCCTGAGCACGACCAATAGCAGCGTTTCATCGTTATCTACATCCACTTCAACTGGTATCAGCACGTCACGGGTGGCGGAAGCCTCCTTGTCTACGGGGTTGAGCACTGTCGGCAGTAATGTTTCATCGTTGTCTACTTCGACTTCCACTGGCCTGAGCACCACCAACAGCAATGTGGTGTCGCTATCGACATCTACGTCAACTGGGATCGCTTCATTGTCGACATCAACGTCGACAGGCTTGAGCACGACCAATAGCAATGTGGCATCGTTGTCGACATCCACGTCAACCGGTATCGCCTCCTTGTCGACATCAACATCGACCGGTCTGAGCACTACCAACAGCAACGTGGCGTCGCTGTCGGCTTCCACCTCGACGGGCTTGAGTACGACTAATAGCAACGTGTCTTCGCTATCGACGTCTACATCGACCGGGTTGAGCACTACCAATAGCAGCGTTTCGTCGTTATCCACATCCACTTCAACGGGTATCAGCACGTCACGGGTGGCGGAAGCCTCCTTGTCAACGGGCTTGAGCACCGCCAACAGTAATGTCTCTTCGT
>NZ_JBANDC010000025.1:0-1713 GCF_038896935.1 Collimonas rhizosphaerae | reverse complement strand
TACTGGCATAGCTTCTCTGTCGACGTCAACGTCGACCGGTCTGAGCACGACCAACAGCAGCGTGACTTCGTTGTCGACTTCAACTTCGACTGGGTTGAGCACGACTAATAGCAATGTTTCGTCGTTGTCGACATCGACATCTACCGGTATCGCCTCGCTGTCGACTTCAACGTCGACAGGTTTGAGCACGACAAACAGCAATGTCTCGTCGTTGTCGACATCGACATCTACCGGCATCGCCTCGCTGTCGACTTCAGCTTCGACTGGCCTGAGTACTACTAACAGTAATGTCTCGTCGCTGTCGACATCGACATCTACCGGCATCGCCTCGTTGTCGACTTCAACCTCGACTGGTCTAAGTACGGCCAACAGCAATGTGGCGTCGCTATCGACGTCTACCTCGACCGGCTTGAGCACCACCAATAGCAATGTTTCATCGCTATCGACCTCGGCTTCGACGGGTTTGAGCACCACCAACAGTAATGTCTCATCGCTATCGACCTCGACCTCGACAGGCCTGAGTACGACTAACAGCAACGTGTCTTCGTTGTCGGCATCAACCTCGACCGGCCTGAGCACCACCAATAGCAGCGTCTCATCACTGTCTACATCGTCTTCAACTGGTTTGAGCACTACCAATAGCAACGTGTCTTCGCTGTCGACTTCAACTTCGACTGGCCTGAGTAGCACCAACAGTAATGTCTCATCGTTGTCGACATCGACATCTACCGGTATTGCCTCGCTGTCGACGTCGACTTCCGCCGGGATCGCTTCGTTGTCGACCTCAACCTCGTCAGGCCTGAGTACGACCAACAGCAATGTCATATCGTTGTCGACGTCTACGTCAACCGGTATCGCATCATTGTCGACTTCAACATCGACTGGCTTGAGCTCGGCCAGCAGCAGCGTTTCGTCGTTGTCGACATCGACATCCACCGGCATCGCCTCGTTGTCGACTTCAACTTCGACTGGCTTGAGTACGACGAATAGCAATGTCTCGTCGCTCTCCACATCGACGTCAACTGGCTTAAGCACAACGAACAGCAATGTTTCGTCGTTGTCCACGTCGGCGTCTACGGGCTTGAGCACCACCAATAGCAATGTGGCGTCGCTGTCGACATCTACCTCGACCGGTTTGAGTGCCGCCAACAGTAATGTCTCGTCGTTGTCAACGTCGACATCTACTGGCATCGCTTCATTGTCGACCTCAACCTCGACGGGTTTGAGTACGACTAACAGCAACGTGTCTTCACTGTCGACCTCGACGTCTACCGGCATCGCCTCGCTGTCGACTTCAGCTTCGACTGGCCTTAGCACGACCAACAGTAATGTCTCGTCGCTCTCCACATCAACGTCGACTGGCTTGAGCACAGCGAACAGCAATGTTTCGTCGTTGTCCACGTCGGCGTCTACGGGCTTGAGCACTACCAATAGCAATGTGGCGTCGCTGTCGACGTCCACATCAACTGGCATCGCATCGTTGTCGACATCGACATCTACCGGCATCGCCTCGCTGTCGACTTCTACCTCGACTGGTTTGAGTGCCACCAACAGTAATGTCTCATCGTTGTCGACTTCAACTTCGACTGGCCTGAGCACGACGAATAGCAATGTCTCGTCACTCTCCACATCAACATCGACTGGCTTGAGCACATCTAACAGCAATGTTTCATCGTTGTCGACCTCGACATCTACCGGCATCGCCTCGCTGTC
>NZ_JBANDC010000024.1:0-78567 GCF_038896935.1 Collimonas rhizosphaerae | reverse complement strand
GCTTGCCTGGAAGGCGACCGCTGGTTCCACAACGATATCGCGGTGGCGCAGTCGTTTGTGGTGAGCGGGTCGGTGCGCAATGCGGTGGTCGAGAAGATCGGTGCATTTGTCTGATTCAGGCAAATGCAAATGGGCAAAAGGAGCTTCGGCTCCTTTTTTTTATGGGTCGATGCTTTATCCATTCATGCAAGCCGCGGCTTGCCGGCGGTAGTCTCTGAAATACCCATTGCTGTTATGTTATTTAAATAACATTAAATGTTCATTTGATAATATTATTTTCCTGTGCCAGAATCCTCCGCACCAAAACCAAGTGCAGGGGAAGTACATGGAAAATCACCGCCAAGAGAAATCAGATGACGAATAATTTCTTTAAATCTGCATTATTGCGTTGGTTATTGCCGGCACTCCTGGCATTGCTGTTAAGCGCCTGTGCTGGTGCGGGATCAAACCGATTGATAGCAGAAGGAAAGATTGGCGTCACCGTTTCGGCAGTGTCGCACTATGGCAAGGGTATCGGAATTGGAGACTTCTATATCAACGGCCAATGGGGCGGAGTTTTATATGACGGCTGGGGTGGTGGAGGCTCGACCGTGTGTTGTGTGAGTCTTCCGCATACGACCAGCACTCCCACCATGGTGATCGTGAAATGGAAAACTTATCGCACGGCGGTCACGGAAGAACGCTGGCACGAGGCTACCGTACCAGTGCATTTTGCCGTTCCCCCTGGGGATGGCTATGGTTTGGTAGTCCATTTTCTGCCAGGACATCGCGTTGAAATTTGGTATGCCGGTGAGGGTACTGGTAGCCCTGATTATCCAGGACCAGCTTATCCACGCGGCCCAGCCCCGGATTATGTTCCGCTTCCTGATGAAAAACCTGAACCAGGCAAGGGGAAATAAACATGACGAATGCAAAGTCCGGTCTCGAACCGGCCCAAGTAGTCTGTCCAAGTGTACGTTCCTCGGTGGAGAAGTATTTTTCCAATTGCGACATCTCCAAGGATCTCGCGATTGACAAACAATTGCAGGCCCATGGTTTGATGTACCTGGCCTTCCGCCATATGGTCACCATGGCGGACGGTTTCGAGCGCCTGTATAGCGTCAAATTTGCCCAGGCCGTGGGGAAAATCCAGGTGCGCGACAATGCCGGCAACCTGAAGGAGCAAGATAGCCTGGATTATTACCGGAAGGGACAAGTGGTATTCGCCGACCAGATCGATATGATGAAGCGGCTATGGCGTAGGGATTCAGGCGATCGGTTTGGGCGGGATCGTTACAGCGAGAATGTCGTAGAAATCTATCGCTCGATCCAGAAGATAAAAGTATCTCCCACGGTTGGGGGATTTTACGACGACATGGTGCATGATTCTTATGCCGGATTCCTCGAAAAACTGGGTGGCGAGGGTTGGCGCAAGCACGTTGAAGGACAAGGTTACCTGCGCTACCGCGCCGTGTATCGCGGCGACGACATACGCCTCAATTCCATGTATGCCCGCCGCGCTTGATCGGGATCCCGCACTCAAGGAGATCGGCGAATTTGTCCGATCGAAGCAGCCGTAAATGGAAAAGGAACCACGCTGCCGCAGCTCCTTTTTTTATATCGCGGCGCTTTGCAAACTCATTCAGACCACAGCTTGCCGGCGGTAGCCCAGTTTTCGCGCTTGACTTCCTGGATGATGATGTCCACCGATTCCGGGCCGCATTCCAGTGTCTGGCAAGTGACTTCGGTGATGGCTTTGACGAAAGCGCGCTTTTGCTCGGCGCTGCGGCCTTCGAACAGCTGTACGTTAAAAGTCGGCATGGCAATCCTTCCTGTAAAAAATGATCAGTGTTGGTAGCTGGGATCGATGGCGTCCAGCCGGCGCAGCAGGGCGGGCCATTCCAGCAGGCCCTCGGGGCCGCCGTCGCCGAGCAGCTGGTCGCGCGTCTTGCTGCAGATCTCCGGCGGCGGCAAGTTGAGCCTGCCGCCGCCGGCATGGGCCTTGAGCTGGATTTCACAGGCTTTGTCCAGTGTATCCATGAGGACGTAGGCTTCGGCCACGGTGCGGCCGCATACCAGGCTGCCGTGATTGCGCAGCAGCATGGCCGGCAGCTGGCCCAGCAGCTCGACCATGCGCTGCTGTTCAGCCGGTGTCAGCGCCAAGCCCTCATAGTCGTGATAGGCAATCTGTTCATAAAAGCGCAGCGCATGCTGGGAAAGCGGCAGCAGGCCGTCGGCCAGGGCGCTGACCGCCACGGCGTTGACATTGTGCAGGTGCATGACGCACACGGCATCCGGCCTGGCCGCATGCACCGCGCCGTGGATGGCGAAACCGCTTGCGTTGACCTGGTAAGGAGAATTGCCGACGATGCGGCCCTGGCCATCGATCTTGACCAAGTTCGACGCGCACACTTCATCAAAACGATAACCGAATGGATTCAGCAGGAAATGCCCCGGTTCATCCGGCACCGAAGCGGAGATGTGAGTGTAGATCAGGTCGTCCCAATGTTGCAGGGCGCACAGGCGATAGCAGGCCGCCAGGTCCTGGCGTACCTGCCATTCGGCGCTGCTGATGGTGGAGTCTGCCGGCATAGGAATCCAAACGTTAAAATGCGCGCCGATCGGCTAAGCGATCGACGCGCATCGGGTGATGTTGCAGCTACTGTATCAGCTTACCGGGACATCAGAAACGATGGCGGATGCCGAAGGCGATGCTGTTGCCGACGGTTTGCTCGGTGATCTTGTCGTACATGTAGATCGCATACAGGTCGGTGCGCTTCGACATATTGTAGTCGTAGCCCAGCGATGCCGTATTGCGCTTGAGCGATTCGCCCACCGCGGCGCCGGAACGCTTGGTATTGGCCCACGAGGCCAGCACCGCACCCTGGCCCAGCGGGATGCTGGTGCCGAGCTGCAGCGTCTTGTCTTTCAGGTCGATGTCATGCGAGGTCTGGTCGTAGGTCGCAAACAGTTTCGCCACCGTGAAGTCGTAAGTGGCGCCGAGGAACCATGCCGACTGGCGCGCTGCGAACATGCCGCTTGGCAGCGGGATGTTGGTGGACGGCTGCACATTGCCCGGCGACAGTTCCAGCGGATTGTTGACCTTGACGCGCTGGTAATAGGCGGTCAGCGCCAGCGGGCCGTGGAAATACAAGACGTTGGCGCCGATGTTGTTCTTGCCGTTGTTGCCCGCCTGCTCGCCGAACTGGTAGTGGAAGTTGGCTTTCAGGCCGCCGAAATCCGGCGTGGTGTAGATGACTTCGTTGCTCCAGCCGGTATCGCCCGCCAGCGAACTGGTCCAGCCGGAAGCGTTGAACCAAGGCACGTCCAGGTGCAGGATCAGCGGCGACAGCTGGAACGAATCGCCGAACGGGTTGAACAGGATCGACGGCAGGAAGTTCGGCGCCAGGTCGCGGCCGAGGGAGACGGCGCCGAAGTTGCCGATCAGGCCGACGTTGGCGTCGCGCGAAAACATGGTTTCGTTGCCGTCGAAGCGGCCGACCTGGCCGGTGTCGGCGCGGAAGAACGAGGTCAGGTTGAATTTCGCCTTGAGTCCGCCGCCGAGGTCTTCGGTGCCTTTGAAGCCGATCCAGGAAGTCGTCAGGCCGCCGCTGTTGACGACGCTGGTGCGTCCCGTGTCGCCGCTGTATTTCATCGAGCCGACGTAGGTGTCGACCAGGCCGGTGACCTGGACCGACGTTTGCGCCATTGCCGGCAGCGCGACCGCCGCGCCGAGGGCGGCGGCAATTTGCAGTGTTCTCAATCTGTATTTAGATGGGTGCATCCCTGTCTCCTGATTTTTATAAGATGGCAGATAAGTGGAAAATAGACTTCTGGTTTTATTCATCTGAAACAACACGCGTCCGTGTTCAAGCAAGGTCCGTGGAACCGCCACGGCGGGTTGAAAAAACGTTACGCAATAAATGGATGGGTCGCGCGCCAGTGGTCGGCGATGTCGATGCGGCGGGTGATCCATACCTGGCCGTGGCTCTGCACGTAATCGAGGAAACGCGCCAGCGCGGCGGCGCGCCCGGGACGGCCGACCAGGCGGCAATGCAGGCCGACCGACAGCATTTTCGGCTGGTTCAGGCCGTGCGGATCGCCTTCGCGGTACAGCACGTCGAAAGCGTCTTTCAGGTAATCGAAGAACTGGGTGCCGGAATTGAATCCTTGCATGGCGGCGAAGCGCATGTCGTTGGTGTCCAGCGTGTAAGGCACGATCAGCTGCGGCTTGACCACGGTTTCGCCGCTGCCGTTGCTGACCTTGACCTGTTCCCAGAACGGCAGGTCGTCGCCGTAGTGGTCGGCGTCGTAGCTGAAGCCGCCGTGCTCCAGCACCAGCCGGCGGGTATTGGGCGAGTCGCGGCCTGTATACCAGCCGAGCGGGGCGCTGCCGGTCAGTTGCTTGATGACGGCGACGGCTTCGGCGATGTGGGCGCGTTCAGTCGCTTCATCGATATTCTGGTAGCTGATCCAGCGCAAGCCGTGGCAGGCGATTTCGTGGCCGAGTTGCTGGAATGCGGCAGTCGCTTCCGGGTTGCGTTGTAGCGCGCGCGCAACACCGAACACGGTCAAAGGCAGGCGGCGCTCTTCAAACATGCGCAGCAAACGCCAGACGCCGGCGCGTGAACCGTATTCGTACAGGGATTCCATGCTCATGTGGCGGGCCGGAAAACTCTGGGCGCCGATGATTTCGGAGAGGAAGGTTTCCGAGCCGGCGTCGCCGTCCAGCACGCAGTTTTCGCTGCCTTCCTCATAGTTGAGGACAAACTGCAGGGCGATCCGGGCCCGGTTCGGCCATTGCGGGTGCGGCGGCGTGCGGCCGTAGCCGGTCATGTCGCGTGGATAATTAGGGTCGGAGCTGATAGTCATTGCTTGGCCTGGAGTATTGATCTGGTGTTCTGGATTATGTGTGCTGCAGCCATGATTAATATATGCCGGATAGTATATTGACCTGGACCCTGCGGTATATCATTTGATCGATACTCGTTTTCAACTAATCGATATAGGGAAATGCCATGGGAAACGCCTTTGGAAAATTAAGTACACACGTTTTGGATATTACCCAGGGCAAGCCGGGCGCCGGCGTCAAGATTGCACTGTATGCGGTCAGTTCCTCCGGCCGCAACCTGCTCAAGAGCGCCGTGACCAACCAGGACGGCCGGGTCGACGCACCTTTGCTGCAGGGCGAGGAAATGCAGGCCGGCCAATATGAATTGGTGTTCTCGGCCGGCGACTATTTCGCTGCGCAAGGCATCGACCTGCCAAGCCCGCGTTTTGTCGACCGCGTCACGCTCGCTTTCGGGATTGCCCATCCTGACCAGAATTATCATGTGCCGCTGGTAGTTTCGCCCTGGTCCTACTCGACCTATCGTGGCAGTTGATCAAGCAGCCAATTAAGCAACTTTCTTGCCAGCCGGCGACATTCCTGGCGCCGGCAGCCTCCCGGCAAAGCGGCCGATTCCCCCGCTTGCCGGCTATCGTCAAATAACCACATCCGCAAGATCGGTACGCCTTCCCATCCGCTTTGTGCTAAACTGTCTCTCAACATTTTGATTGGCAGCAGGATCGGTCGCAGCAGTCATGGCCCCGGTCAGATCAAAATTGAAAGAACGAGCGGCGCAGTTACCCGTCTTATTCAAGTCTTATTGTCCCCGCCCTCATTAATCCTCCTCTAACGGGCGCTGGACGGCAGTATCAACAGCTTTCTCTTTGACCAGGCCCGGCCTGCCGTTGAACATGAGCTCTGCGAATTTTTAATAAAATTTAAATAAACTACGTCGTACATGAATATTATTGAGGCCAAGAAAGTCCTCGAAACTGCATTGCTCTGTGCTCACGAGCCGCTGTCGCTTAACGACTTGAAAAAGCTGTATGCGGCAGGCGGTGAAGAAGACGGCGAAATCAATGCAGATACGATCAAGTCCATGCTGGCGGAGTTGCGCGACGACTGGACCGACAAAGGCATCGAGGTAGTTGCCCTGTCGACCGGATGGCGTTTCCAGAGCCGCCCCGAGATGAAGATCTACCTGGAGCGCCTGAATCCCGAGAAACCGCCGAAATATTCGCGGGCGACCATGGAAACCCTGGCGATCATTGCTTACCGGCAGCCGGTGACCCGCGGCGACATCGAGGAAATCCGTGGCGTGACCGTCAATTCGCAGACTGTAAAGATGCTTGAAGAGCGCGGCTGGATCGAGGCCATCGGCCATCGCGACGTGCCAGGACGCCCGGCATTGTTTGCCACCACCAAGCAGTTCCTGGACGATCTCGGCCTGACCTCGCTGGATCAGCTGCCGCCGCTGCAGCAGGTTGCCAGGAATGACATGCAGGAAGGCAATCTGCTCGAATTGCAGGCGCTGGAAGCGAGCATTGAAGCCAGCGCGGTGCTGGACGCCGCCGCAGCGCTGGAAGCGGAAGACGCGGCGGCCGACGAGTTCCAGTCCGAGCAGTTGAGCCAGGATGAGCAAGACCAGATTGCTGCCGATGAGCTGCCGACAGCAGAACCTGCTACAGAAGATGTAGTCGTAGATACAGTCAAGACGGAAAATGCGATGGAAGCGGATGGGGAAGTTGCTCATTCGCAAATAGAGCCAGTTGCATCGAATGAAACCCACACCAACGACCACGCGTCCGAATCGGATGATGAAGCCACGCCAGGTCGGCATAACCAACACCTGAATAATGAACCCACCTAGTTCCAATGATGCACCGGTCGTCGACCTGACTGCCACAACCGACCCGAAGCCAGCCAAAAAGCCTAGAGCGCGCAAGGTTGCTGCGGCAGCCGATGCTGCAGCCGCCGATGCGCCGATTGTTGCGGCAGCTGATGTTGCAGAACCGGCCAAGCCGGCTCGTGCGCCGCGCAAGAAAGCGGTTGCCGCAGCGGATGCCAGCGCCGGCACGGTTGACGTTGTCGCCGAAGCAGTGGCGCCGGCCAAGCCTAAGGCTGCGCCGCGCAAGAAGGTCCAGGTCGTGGTTGAACCGAGTGCTCCGGTTGAATTTGTAGTGGAAGCGGTGCCGGCTGTTATTGCTCCGATGGTTGTAAATCAGGAAATATCGGAAACGCCGGCCAGGGAGCGGCCAGCCAAGCGTGGCGTGCGCGGTCCGCGCGCCCTGCGCAGCAATCGCGCCGCGCAACGAGCGCAAGAATCGGCGGCAGCGGCCGGTTCAGCTGTTGAAGCGGGCGATGCTGCTCCAGTGGAAGGCCAGCCAGGCGCAGCGCAGGCCGGCGACAATCCGGCAAGCGGCGAACCGCGCCAGCAGCGCGGCGACCGTAACAACAGCGCTGGCCGCAACGGCGAACGCAATGCGCGTGAACGGCCGCAAAAGGGCAAGAAGCCGCAGGCACAGAACGGCAAGCCAGGACAGGGGCCGCGCGGCGGCAAGCCGGGCGCCCGCGGCGGCGACGCCGACGAAGTATTCTCGTTTGTTACCTCCGAATCGTTCGACACCCTGGTCACGGCGGATGATCGCCAGCCGCAGAAAAGCGCGCGGCGCGACCTCACCGCCGAGGACGATGCACCAAAATTGCACAAGGTCCTGGCGGATGTCGGCCTCGGCTCGCGCCGCGACATGGAAGAGCTGATCATCGCCGGCCGGGTTTCGGTCAATGGCGAGCCGGCCCATATCGGCCAGCGCATCTTGCCAACCGACCAAGTCCGCATCAACGGCAAGCTGCTGCAGCGTAAAGTCAGCAAGCGTCCGCCGCGGGTGCTGGTGTACCACAAGCCGGCCGGCGAAATCGTCAGCCATAACGACCCGGACGGCCGCCCATCGGTGTTCGACCGTTTGCCGAACATGAAGGCGGCCAAATGGCTGGCGGTCGGGCGTCTCGATTTCAATACCGAAGGCTTGCTGCTGTTTACCACCTCGGGCGACCTGGCTAACCGCCTGATGCATCCGCGCTACGGCATCGACCGCGAATATGCGGTGCGCACCCTTGGCGAGCTGGAGCAGGGCATGCGCCAGAAGCTGCTGGCCGGCGTCGAGCTGGAAGACGGCGTGGCGCAATTCTCGAAGATCGCCGACGGCGGCGGCGAAGGCATCAACAAATGGTATCGCGTCACCATCGGCGAAGGCCGTAACCGCGAAGTGCGCCGCATGTTCGAGGCGATCGGCCTGACCGTGTCGCGCCTGATCCGCACCCGCTACGGCGCCATGACGCTGCCGCGCGGCTTGAAACGCGGCCGCTGGGAAGAACTGGAAGAAAATGCAGTGCGCGACATGCTGGCGGCGCACGGCCTGGAAAAACCGGCTGCCCAAGGCGCCGGCGGCGGCAAGGGCCAAGGCCGTCCTGACTTCAACAAGGATCGCCAGCCTAACGGCAACCGCGCTTATAGCTCGCCGCAAGGGCCGGGCGTCTACCGTGATCCTGGCTTCGGCCAGTCGCGCGGCAACCAGGGCCGGCCGCAAGGCGGCGGCAATGGCGGCCCGGCGCGCAGCCGCCAGCCCGATCCTTTGCAAACAGCGCTGGGTTTCCCCGATGCCGGCCAGCGGCGCAATGGCGGCGGCAACGGTTTTGCCCGTCCGGCGCGGCCTAACAAGTCGGCCGCGGGTGGCCATGGCGGCCAAGGCGGCCAAGGCGGCGGCCAGCACGGCGGGCAGGGAATGCCGCGCCGCCGTCCGCGCGGTTGATGGATTCGGATTGTCAGCCATGGCGCCTGTGAGCGCCGTGGTTTGCGGCTTGGCCGCAACAGGAATGCAGGAGCTGGAAAGTGTTGCATTATTGACCAATTTGGAGCCTTGAGGCGCCTGATTGTCAATAAATGCAAATTTCTCGCATTGCGGTACATAGCCTAATCGTTTATAATTTACAAGTTAACAGAAGTCATCAATGGGATTCACCCCAAGAATTGATTGCAAAATTAATTCGCAGCCGATCTCGTGAAACTGCTTGAAATGACAAACGATAAGAAGATGGGCAGATGCCCATTTTTTTTTTGCTTTTCGTTTTGAAGCGGTTTTAAATGGCGGGAAATATAACGAGATGCGGTTGCGGGATGCGCGGACGTGCAGATCTTTATTAAGGAGTTGCTTTGCAGTTGCTGGAGCTAATTGAAACAACCGTGGTTGGCATGGGCTACGAGCTGGTCGAATTCGAAAAGGCCGCGCGTGGGCTGTTGCGCGTCTACATCGACTTTACGCCTGAAAATGCCGAGCAGGGCCAGATCACGGTAGAAGATTGCGAAAAGGTGACGCATCAGCTGCTGCATGTACTGACGGTGGAAAATGTCGTGTACGAGCGCCTGGAAGTATCATCGCCGGGCCTCGACCGGCCGTTGAAGAAACTGGCTGACTATGTGCGGTTTGCCGGCAAGGAAGCAATTGTGAAATTGCGCGTGCCGATGCCAGGCGCCGCGCACCGCAAGTCATTTCAAGGCGTCCTCGGTGAACCGGACGGCGAAAACTTGAAAATCGAATTTGAAACAAAAGATGGGGCGGCGATGCTGGATTTCACGCTCGCTGACGTAGACAAGGCACACTTGGTGCCGCAAGTGGATTTTAGGAGTCGCAAAGCATGAGTCGCGAAATTTTATTGTTGGTCGATGCGCTCGCGCATGAAAAAAACGTCGATCGTGATGTGGTGTTCGGTGCGCTCGAACACGCACTTGCACAGGCAACCAAGAAACGCTACGAGGGCGACGTCGACATCCGGGTCACGATCGATCGTGAAACCGGCGAGTTCGAATCCTTCCGCCGCTGGCACGTGGTGCCGGATGAAGCCGGCCTGCAGCTGCCGGACCAGGAAATCCTGCTGTTCGAAGCCAAGGAACAGATTGACGACGTCGAAGTCGACGACCACATTGAAGAGCCGATCGAATCGGTGGATTTCGGCCGCCGTTTTGCGCAAGACACCAAGCAAGTCGTGCTGCAACGCATCCGCGACGCTGAACGCGAACAGATACTGGCTGACTTCCTGGAGCGCGGCGACTCGCTGGTAACCGGCACCATCAAACGGATGGAGCGCGGCGACGCCATCGTCGAGTCGGGCAAGATCGAAGCGCGTCTGCCGCGCGACCAGACGATTCCTAAGGAAAACCTGCGTATCGGCGACCGTGTCCGTGCCTTCATCCTGCGTGTCGACCGCAATGCGCGCGGCCCGCAAGTGATCTTGTCGCGTACCGCGCCGGAATTCATCATGAAGCTGTTCGAGCTGGAAGTGCCGGAAATCGAACAAGGCTCGCTGGAAATCAAGTCGGCGGCACGCGACCCGGGCGTCCGCGCCAAGATCGCGGTTTTCACCGCCGACAAGCGCATCGATCCTATCGGCACCTGCGTCGGCATGCGCGGTTCGCGCGTGCAGGCCGTGACCGGCGAACTGGGCGGCGAGCGTGTCGATATCGTGCTGTGGTCGGAAGACCCGGCGCAATTCGTTATCGGCGCGCTGGCTCCGGCCAACGTTTCTTCGATCATGGTTGACGAAGAAAAGCATGCCATGGATGTGGTGGTCGACGAAGAAAACCTGGCGATCGCCATCGGCCGCGGCGGCCAGAACGTACGCCTGGCGGCAGAACTGACCGGCTGGCAGATCAACATCATGACGGCGGAAGAGTCGGCCGATAAATCGGCGGTGGAAACCGCTGCGATCCGCGCCCTGTTCATGGAAAAGCTGGACGTCGACCAGGAAGTCGCCGACATCCTGGTGGAAGAAGGTTTTGCCAGCCTGGAAGAAATCGCCTACGTGCCGATTACCGAAATGCTGGAAATCGATTCGTTTGACGAAGACACCGTCAACGAACTGCGTAACCGGGCCCGCGATGCGTTGGTGACAGAAGCGATTGCCTCGGAAGAAGGACTGGAAGGCATGGAAGATGCCCTGGTCAATTTCGACGGCATGGACCGGGTTACCGCCGGCAAGCTGGGTTTGGCGGGAGTCAAGACATTGACTGCGTTCGCCGGTTTGGCTTATGACGAATTTGGCGCGATCCTGGCTTTGCCGGCGGACCGTGCGCGTCATTTGATTGAAGACGAGTTTAAAGATGTGACCGACGATGAGATGAAACTCATCGATGCCAAGTACGATGATCATGCCAAGGCCCTGCAAGCCAAGGCATGGAATATAGCGGAAGCCAAGTGATCCAGTGATCCGAGAGGTTCCGATATCGTCTGCCGCGCCACATAGAAAAAGAGGACTGAATGGCGAGTAACAATGTAGCCCAATTTGCCACCGAGCTGAAAATGCCAGCGGATCTCCTGCTGACACAACTGCAATCGGCTGGCGTCCAGAAAAATTCGACTGACGACGCCTTGTCGAAAGAAGACAAGGATCGCCTGCTGGAACACCTGCGCCGTTCGCACGGTGCGGTGCCAGACAGCGAAAAGAAGAAGATCACGCTGACCCGCAAGGAAACCACCGAGATCAAGCAGGCTGACGCCACCGGCAAGTCGCGCACGATCCAGGTTGAAGTGCGCAAGAAGCGTACTTTCGTCAAGCGCGACGAACCGGTCGCCGAAGCGCCGGCAGCACAGGCTGCGCCTGCGGCGCCGGTCATCGACGAAGCCGAACAGGCGCGCCGGGTTGAAGAGGCGCGCCGCCAGGCTGAGCTGATCGCTCGCCAGGAAGCCGAACTGCTGGAGAAGCAGGAGCGCCTGGCCAAGCTGGAAGCTGAAAAAGAAGCGCAAGCCAAGGCTGCGCTGAAAGCGGAAAACGACGCCCGCAAAGCGGAAAGCGAAGCCAAGAAAGCGGCTGCCGAAGCACCGGCGCCGGCTTCCGCTTCTGCCGATGCCGCCGTCAAGAAGCAGGACGATCCTGCCGCTGAAGAAAAGAAGCGCCTGGCGAACGAAGAAGCCAAGCAAAAGGTCGCGCTGGCCGCCAA
Organism: Collimonas rhizosphaerae; assembly: GCF_038896935.1. Lineage (NCBI taxonomy): Bacteria > Pseudomonadati > Pseudomonadota > Betaproteobacteria > Burkholderiales > Oxalobacteraceae > Collimonas > Collimonas rhizosphaerae. The sequence goes on along the minus strand of NZ_JBANDC010000024.1, from coordinate 66,769 downwards.
GGAAGCCGCCGAGAAATCGGCAGCGACTGAGCGCGCCCGCAAGGCCGTGCAAGACGAAGTAGCGCAGATCAAGGCGATGATGAATGCGCCGCGCCGCGTGATCAAGGCGCCTGAGCCGGTCGCGCCTGCTGCAGCCCCGGCCAAGACCGCCGAAGGCACGTTGCACAAGCCTGCCGACAAGAAGCCTGGCGAGAAGAAAGACGACAAGAAAGTGGTGGTCGACAAGAAGTCGATCAAGTCCGCCAACGTCTCTTCCACCTGGCAAGACGATGCGGCCAAGAAGCGCGGCCTCGGCATCAAGACCCGCGGCAATACCGGCGGCGGACGCGATGGCTGGCGTGGCGGTCCGAAGGGCCGTCGCAATGCGCACAACGACGATCACGAAAGCAATTTCCAGGTGCCGACAGAAGCGGTCATCAAGGACATTTATGTTCCTGAAACCATTACTGTCGCCGAGCTGGCGCACAAGATGTCGGTCAAGGCTTCGGAAGTCATCAAGCATTTGATGAAACTGGGCCAGATGGTCACCATCAACCAGGTGCTGGACCAGGAAACTTCGATGATTCTGGTCGAAGAAATGGGCCACACCGCGCACGCCGCGAAACTGGACGATCCGGAAGCGCTGCTGGTCGACGGCGAAGAGCATGCCGACGCCGAACTGCTGCCGCGCGCACCGGTGGTCACCGTCATGGGTCACGTCGACCACGGCAAGACCTCGCTGCTGGATTACATCCGCCGCGCCAAGGTTGCATCCGGCGAAGCCGGCGGCATTACCCAGCACATCGGTGCATATCACGTGGAAACACCGCGCGGCATGATCACCTTCCTCGACACCCCGGGCCATGAAGCGTTTACCGCCATGCGTGCCCGCGGCGCCAAGGCGACCGATATCGTGATCCTGGTGGTTGCCGCCGACGACGGCGTGATGCCGCAAACCAAGGAAGCGATCGCCCATGCGAAAGCCGCCGGCGTACCGCTGGTGGTGGCGATCAACAAGATCGACAAGCCGGGCGGCAACCTGGATCGCGTCAAGCAGGAACTGATCGCGGAACAAGTGGTGCCGGAAGAATACGGCGGCGAATCGCCGTTCGTGCCGGTATCGGCCAAGACCGGCGAAGGCATCGACAACCTGCTGGAGCAAGTCCTGCTGCAGGCTGAAGTGCTGGAGCTGAAGGCAGCGGTTGCCGCGCCGGCCCGTGGCCTGGTAGTGGAAGCGCGTCTCGACAAGGGCCGCGGTCCGGTGGCGACGATCTTGGTGCAATCCGGTACCTTGAAGCGCGGCGACGTCGTGCTGGCGGGTTCGGCTTATGGCCGCGTCCGTGCGATGCTGGATGAAAACGGCAAGGCGATTTCCGAAGCCGGCCCGTCGATCCCGGTCGAAATCCAGGGCCTGACAGAAGTGCCGGTTGCCGGCGAAGAAGTCATGGTCATGGCAGACGAGCGCAAGGCGCGCGAAATCGGTCAGTTCCGCCAAGGTAAATACCGTGACGTGAAACTGGCCAAGCAGCAAGCCGCGAAGCTGGAAAACATGTTCGACCAGATGGCCGAAGGCGAAGTCAAGAACCTGCCGATGATCATCAAGACCGACGTCCAGGGTTCGCAAGAAGCCCTGGTCCAGTCCCTGCAGAAGCTGTCCACCAGCGAAGTCCGGGTACAAGTGGTGCACGCCGGCGTCGGCGGCATCAGCGAGTCGGACGTCAACCTGGCGGTAGCCTCGAAGGCCGTGATCATCGGCTTCAACGCCCGCGCCGATGCGTCGGCACGCAAGCTGGCGGAAGCCAACGGCGTCGACATCCGTTACTACAACATCATTTACGATGCGGTGGACGAGATCAAGGCAGCGATGTCCGGCATGCTGTCGCCTGAGAAGCGCGAACAGAACCTGGGCCTGGTCGAGATTCGCCAGGTGCTGCTGGTCAGCAAGGTCGGCGCGATTGCCGGCTGCTACGTGCTCGAAGGCCTGGTCAAGCGTGGCGCTTCGGTCCGCCTGCTGCGCGACAACGTGGTCTTGTGGACCGGCGAGCTGGATTCGCTGAAACGCTTCAAGGATGACGTCAAGGAAGTCCGTTCCGGTTTCGAGTGCGGCCTGACCCTGAAGAACTTCAACGATATCAAAGAAGGCGATCACCTCGAAATCTTTGAAGTCGAAGAAGTCGCACGGACTCTGTAACAGCATAAGCAAGCGCACGGCAAGCATGTGCGCAGGCAAGGAAATCGGGCCTGACAGCCCGATTTTCATTTTGTAGTAACCTGTGTAACGTTGGTTGGCAGTTCATTTCTGAAAGACAAAGCGTGGCAACGCGCTGAATAAAAGCATGGCTAAACATAGTAAATCCATCCCTGGCCGCGGTTTGCGGGTTGCAGACCAGATCCAGAAGGACTTGTCCGAGATCATCGTCTTCGAGCTGAAAGACCCGCGGGTCGGCATGATTACGATTACCGAAGTGCAGGTGACGCCGGATTACGCCCATGCCAAGGTGTTTTTCACGATGCTGAACGACGACCTGGAAGCGATTGCGAATACCGTCAAGGGCCTGACCCAGGCTGCCGGTTTCCTGCGCAACCAGCTGGGCCGCCGCCTGTCTATCCATACCTTGCCTGCCTTGCATTTCATCCATGACAATTCGACCGCCCGCGGCGTCGAGATGTCGCGCCTGATCGACCTGGCGAACGCGACCCGTTCCAAGGACGATGGCCAGGATTAAACGATTGCCTGGTCAAGCTCAGTCAAGTTAACTAACGGTCACCATTAAACTTCGATACGGCTTGCTGGTGACTGCAAGCCGTTTCCGCTTTCTCCTTTTTGCACCCGCTACCCATGGCATCACGCCCACCCAAAAGAATCCGCGTTCCGCTCAATGGCGTCTTGCTGCTGGATAAGCCCGTCGGCTTTTCCAGCAATGATGCGTTGATCAAGGCAAAAGGCTTGCTGAATGCGCAAAAGGCGGGGCACACCGGAACCCTCGACCCGTTCGCTACCGGCGTGCTGCCGCTATGCTTCGGCGAGGCCACCAAGTTCGCCCAGGACCTGCTGGATGCCGACAAGACTTACGAAACCCTGATCCACCTGGGAGTGAGCACCGCCACCGGCGATACCGAGGGCGAGATACTGGAGCGCAAGGATGTCAGCGTCAGCCGCGAGCAGATCGACGCTGCGCTGGCCCGGTTCCGCGGTCCGATCAAGCAGGTGCCGCCGATGTATTCGGCGCTCAAGCGCGACGGCAAGCCATTGTACGAATACGCCCGTGCCGGCATCACGCTGGAGCGCGAAGCCCGCGACGTGACCATCCATGCCCTGGAATTCCTCGATTACCAGGCGCCGTTTTTGCGCTTGCGGGTTGCCTGCAGCAAGGGCACCTACATCCGGGTGCTGGGCGAAGACATCGGCGCGGCGCTCGGTTGCGGCGCGCACTTGCAGGAATTGCGGCGGGTCCAGGTAGGCCACCTGACGCTGGATGGCTGCGTCACCCTGGAGCAGCTTGGCGCCACCGGCGAGGCCGAACGCAGCGCCTTGCTGGCGCCGGTCGACAGCCTGCTGCTGACGTTTCCTGAAGTATCCTTGTCCGAGCCGCTCGCTAAGCGCTTCCTGCAAGGCCAGCGCCTGACACTGACGAAAGAAGGCGTGCCCTTGCCGGCAGCGGCTGGGCGGGTGAGGGTATACCTGCAGCCGGCGGATGCCGTATCCAGTCGGCAACTGCTGGGTACCGCACAATTGCATGAGTACGGGGTCCTGGCTCCCGAACGCCTGATTGCCACCGCGCAGCCCGCATAAAATAGGTTTTTAGCAATATCTGTGCTGCGATTGAGACAGCAACTCTTTGAAATTACAAGGCTTTTCATAAAGTAGTGCAGCGCGTCATGCTATAATGCGCGGCCTCCCAAATTCCGCTACATCTGCCGTACTCCTGTGCAGTGCCTTAGCGAGCATTTTTGGCCGCATTTGTAGCTATATATTTTCTGCGCAATCGTTATCTGCGCACTTACTAAGTTATTCAATCTCCAAACTGACCATGTCAAACACACCTCGCGCCATCCGCAACATTGCCATCATTGCCCACGTTGACCACGGCAAGACCACGCTGGTTGACCAGCTGCTGCGTCAATCCGGCACTTTCCGTGACAACCAGCACGTCGATGCACGCGTGATGGATTCGAACGATATTGAAAAAGAACGCGGCATCACGATCCTGTCGAAGAACTGCGCAGTCGAATACAAGGGTACGCACATCAACATCGTCGATACCCCGGGCCACGCCGACTTCGGCGGCGAAGTCGAGCGCGTACTGTCGATGGTCGACAGCGTCCTGCTGCTGGTCGATGCGCAAGAAGGCCCGATGCCGCAAACGCGTTTCGTGACGCGCAAGGCACTGGCGCTGGGCTTGAAACCGATCGTTGTGGTCAACAAGATCGACCGCGAAAACGCCGATCCGCAAAAGGCTGTGAACGCCACTTTCGAACTGTTCGACAAACTCGGCGCAACCGATGAACAGCTGGATTTCCCGATCATCTACGCATCGGGCTTCAAAGGCTATGCAGGCCTGGAAGACACCGTCCGCGACGGCAACATGGAACCGCTGTTCGACGCGATCCTGAAGCACGTTCCTGCGCGTGAAGACGATCCTAACGGCCCGCTGCAACTGCAGATCACATCGCTGGAATACTCTTCCTACGTCGGCAAGATCGGCGTTGGCCGCATCCTGCGCGGCAAAATCAAGGCACTGCAAGACGTGGTCTGGATGAACGGTCCGGAAGACAAGCCGACCAAGGCCCGCATCAACCAGGTGCTGACTTTCCGCGGCCTGGACCGCGTGCTGGCCGATGAAGCGCTGGCCGGCGACATCGTGCTGATCAACGGCATCGAAGAAATCAGCATCGGTTCCACCATCTGCGCACCGGATTCGCCGGAAGGCTTGCCGATGCTGAAGGTTGATGAGCCGACCCTGACCATGAACTTCATGGTCAACAATTCGCCGCTGGCCGGCCGCGAAGGCAAGTTCGTCACCACCCGCCAGATCAAGGACCGCCTGGACCGCGAACTGAAAGCCAACATGGCGTTGCGCGTAGTGCAGGCTGAAGGCGACGATTCGACCTATGAAGTGTCGGGCCGCGGTGAGTTGCACCTGACCATCCTGATCGAAAACATGCGCCGCGAAGGCTACGAGCTGGCCGTTTCGCGTCCACGCGTGGTGTTCAAGATGGTGGACGGCGTGCGCCACGAGCCCTACGAAAACCTGACTGTCGACGTTGAAGAAGTCAATCAGGGCGGCGTCATGGAAGAACTGGGCCGCCGCCGCGGCGACCTGCAAAACATGGAACCGGACGGCAAGGGACGCGTGCGCCTCGAGTACCGCATTCCTGCGCGCGGCCTGATCGGCTTCCAGGGCGAATTCATGACCCTGACCCGCGGCACCGGCCTGATGAGCCACGTGTTTGACGAATACGCACCGGTCGACGCCTCCAAGGGCGAACTGGGCGGCCGCCGCAACGGCGTGCTGATCTCGCAGGACGACGGCGCGGCAGTTGCCTACGCTATCTGGAAACTGCAAGATCGCGGCCGCATGTTCGTCAGCCACAACGACCCGGTGTACGAAGGCATGATCATCGGCATCCACTCGCGCGACAACGACCTGGTGGTCAATCCGATCAAGGGCAAGCAGCTGACCAACGTCCGTTCGTCCGGTACCGACGAAGCGGTGCGCCTGGTGCCGCCGATCGAAATGTCGCTGGAATATGCGGTTGAATTCATCGACGACGACGAGCTGGTTGAAGTCACGCCGAAGAGCATCCGCCTGCGTAAGCGCTACCTGAAGGAACATGAGCGTAAAAAGGCTTCGCGCGACGCCTAAGCTGTCGAGTGAACCGGGCCTTCGGGCTCCGCCACGAAAAACCCGCCGATCCGTGCCCTTGTCCAGAGCACGCATCGGCGGGTTTTTTACTTTCCGGGTTCAGGCGACTGCCGGGCTCGCTGCATGTTGCGCCTTGAGCACATCGCCGATGGCCGTAAACAGCTGGTCGATCTGTCCCGGTTCGATGATCAGCGGCGGCGACAGGGCGATGATGTCGCCGGTGGTGCGGATCAGCACGCCTTTCTCCCAGAAACACTGCAGGAAGGCATCGAAGGCGCGTGCGCCAGGTTTGCCTGCGACCGGCTCCAGTTCAATCCCGCACACCAGCCCCAGGTTGCGTACATCCTTGACGAACGGCAGGCCCTTCAGGCTGTGCGCCGCCTGCTCGAAATACGGTGCGGTCGCCGCCGCGCGGTCGAACAGGTTTTCGCTCTTGTAGACCGCGATGCTGGCCATTGCGGCGGCCGCCGCCAGCGGATGGCCGGTGTAGGTGTAGCCGTGGGAGAATTCGATGGCGTTGTCGGCGGCGGCGCTCATGAAGGCGTCATGGATATCTTGCCGCACGATCACCGCGCCCATCGGCACGCTGGCGTTGGTCAGGCCCTTGGCGCAGCAGATCATGTCAGGCATCACGCCGAAATAATCGGCCGCAAACGGTGCGCCAAGACGGCCGAAGCCGGTGATCACCTCATCGAAAATCAGCAGGATGCCGTACTTGTCGCAGATGAGGCGCAGCTTTTGCAGGTAACCCTTGGGCGGCAGGATCACGCCGGTCGAACCCTGGACAGGCTCGACGATCAGCGCCGCCACCGTGGCCGGATCATGCAGCGCCAGCAGGCGCTGTTCAAATTCGTCGGCGATCTCCGCGCCATGTTCCGGCAAGCCGTGCGAAAACGCATTGCGCCCGATATCCAGCGGATGGCGCAGATGGTCGACGCCGGCCAGCGTCGGGCCGAAATGCTTGCGGTTGCCGGCGATGCCGCCCACCGCAATGCCGCCGAAGCCGACCCCGTGATAACCGCGCTCGCGGCCGATCAGGCGCGTACGCAAGCCGTCGCCGCGCACGCGGTGATATGCCAGCGCGATCTTCAGCGCGGTATCGACCGACTCCGAACCGTCGTTGCAAAAGAACACCCGGTTCAGTCCTTCCGGTGCAATCGACACCAGCGCGCTGGCGGCTTCGAACGCCAGCGGATGGCCCATCTGGAACACCGGCGCAAAATCCATCCTGGCAGCCTGCTGCTGGATTGCTTCGACAATCTTCGGATGGCAGTGGCCGGCGTTGGTGCACCACAGGCCGGCGGTGCCGTCGAGGATCTGGCGACCGTCGTCCGTCGTGTAGTACATGCCGGAAGCGGAGACCAGCAAGCGCGGCTTGCTCTTGAACTGGCGGTTGGCGGTAAACGGCATCCAGAAATGGTCGGTGTTCAGGGTGGTCGGCATGGCGTCTCCTTTGTGGTTGGCGGATTTCAGGCTCTTGCCGATGATGGTAGTACGTTTAGGGCCGCTTCGCATGGCGCCGGCCAAGCCCGCGATATATAGGGCCGATTCCTCGCATGACCGTTACAGCATCCTGTCAACTTTGACAGGAGTCCGCCTCGAAATGTGCGTGCTAGCATAAATTTCCCTAGGCCCACAAGGCGAGGGCTCATTTAACTCTACAAGAGGAGTGATCCATGTACAGTTTTCGAAAATGGTTGGCAGGCGTTACATGTGTGGCAGCAATCGTTGTCAGCGGCTCGGCTTATGCAGCGCGGGCCGATATCGAAGTGACCTTGCAGGAAGCCAGCGCGAAAGGTGCGGCCGGTTCAGGTAAGGTGCTCTACACCATCACCAACACCAGCGCTGCCACCTTGCATGTGCTGAACTGGGAAACTCCCTTGAACGGCGTCAGCGGCGACTTGTTCAGCGTCGACCTGGGCGGCCAGCCGGTGCGTTACGTGGGACGGCTGGTGAAACGCAAACCGGCGACCGACAAGGATTACATCACGCTCAAGCCGAACGAAAGCCGTGCGGTTGAAGTGGACCTTAGCGCCTACTACGAGATGTATCGCGCCGGCCAATATGTGATCAAGTACAAGCGCAGCGCCGACACTCTGGTGCGCGAAGCCGGCAATGCCGTCGCCGCCAAGGCCAGCGGCGCTGCTGCTCCTGCGGTCACGCTGGAAACCAATGCGATCCCGCTGTCGGTCGACGGCGGCCCGGCGCCATCCTCCAAACAGGCCTCTTCCGACCTGCTGGGCGCAATCAACGGCGCGGCTGCTGCTTCCACCACCTTCGCCAGCTGCAGCAACAGCCAGAAAACCGCGCTGACCACGGCCCGCACCGACGCCACTTCGATCGCGACCAATTCCAGGAATTACCTGAATGCGAACAACACCGGCAGCCGCTACACCTGGTGGTTCGGCGCGGTCACCAGCGGCCGTTATACGACCGTCACCAGTCACTACACCAACCTCAGCAGCGCGCTCGGCACCCAGGCGTATAAATTCGACTGCAGCTGCACCGAGTCCGGCACTTACGCCTACGTCTATCCAGACCAGCCATACACGGTCTACCTGTGCGGCGCCTATTGGACCGCACCGGCCAACGGCACCGATTCCAAGGCTGGCACGCTGGTCCATGAAACCAGCCACTTCACGGTGGTGGCCGGCACCGACGACCACGTATACGGCCAGACCGGCGCGCACAACCTGGCTGTCAGCAATCCGACCAATGCCGTCGACAACGCTGATAACCACGAATACTTCGCTGAAAATACACCTGCACGTCAGTAAACATAGAGGCCCGCATCCCGCATCCCGCATCTCGCATCTCGCGCAGCCTAAGCCATGCCCGGCACGGACCGAGATCCTTGCCGGGCATTTTTACGTGTAGCGTGTTGTCCTGATTGCCTGCCGCGATCTGTCCTGGTGGCGCGATGCGGCCGCTTTAAGGCGGGGCCTTTGGCCGCGAGCGACTTACTGATAAACTAGCGCCTTTCGCCGAATTTGCGCGAACCTGACACCTTCGTTTCGTGGTCATTCCCACGGCACCCGCGGCAAGTGCACGTGCGGTGAACGGCAAGATATCCAGAAATCAAGCAAAATGGCGCATGAATTGCATGTGCGCGAAATCAGCATAAAACCTAATGAAATCAGCGAATTACAGTAAAAGGCGTGTTTCCGTGGCGCCCATGATGGACTGGACCGACCGCCATTGCCGCGTGTTCCACCGCCAGATCACCCGCCACACCTGGCTCTACACTGAAATGGTGACCACCGGCGCCTTGCTGTACGGCGACGTGCCGCGCCACCTCGATTTCAGCGATGTCGAGCATCCGGTCGCCCTGCAGTTGGGCGGCAGCGAACCGGCCGACCTGGCCAAGAGCGCCAGACTGGGGCAGCAGTGGGGTTACGACGAGATCAACCTGAACTGCGGCTGCCCGTCCGAACGGGTGCAGAAGGGCGCTTTCGGCGCCTGCCTGATGGCGGAAGCCGAGCTGGTGGCCGATTGCGTCAAGGCGATGCGCGATGCGGTGAGCGTCGATGTTACCGTCAAGCACCGGATTGGCATCGACAAGACCGAATCCTACGAATTTGTCCGCGATTTTGTCGGCACCGTGGCGCAGGCCGGCTGCCAGACCTTCATCGTGCATGCGCGCAATGCCATCCTGAAGGGCCTGAGCCCCAAGGAAAACCGCGAAATCCCGCCGCTCAAGTATGAATACGCCTACCAGCTGGCGCGTGATTTTCCGGGGCTGGAAATCATCATCAACGGCGCCATCAAGACTACCGAAGAAATCGACTTCCACCTGCAATATGTCGACGGCGTGATGCTGGGCCGCGAGGCTTATCACAATCCCTACCTGATGGCCGATTTCGATTCCCGCTATTTCGGCGCCGCCGGGACGGTGCCGAAGACGCGCGCCGAAGTGATTGAAGCCATGCTGCCTTATATCCGCCAGCAGCTGACGCTGCATGGGCACAACGGCAAGGGCTTGCGCCTCAACAGCATCACCCGCCACATGCTGGGCCTGATGGCTGGCGTGCCGGGCGCCAAATCGTTCCGGCAAGCGCTGTCTGACTCGAAACGGCTGGCCCTGGGCGATCCCATGTTGCTGGTCGATGCATTGGCAAACATGCAACCATTGGCGGCCTGAGAGCGGCGATCCTGGGTTTTGCTGCAAAACAGCGGCAAACTGGTGTCCTTAAAACATTTTCAGTCTGCTAAATCCTTTAAAATAGCGACCTCTGGTTTATGTTTGTTTTACCCAGGCTGCCCAGGGGCGGCCTTGCGTGCATAAACCGCAACCTTCATAGCAAAGCTGGACCAGGCTACCCATAAGGCGGCTTCCGGGCCGGTTATCTCCAAGGCGAAACATGTCACTTGCAACAACTGAAGAAATCATTGCTGAACTCCGTGCCGGGCGCATGGTGATTCTGGTGGATGAGGAAGACCGTGAAAACGAGGGCGACCTGGTGCTCGCCGCCGATTTCGTGACGCCTGAGGCGATCAATTTCATGGTGAAGTATGCGCGCGGCCTGGTCTGCCTGACCTTGACCGAAGAGCGCTGCGACCAGCTCAACCTGGGCATGATGACCAGCCGCAACGGCACCGCCTACGGCACCAATTTCACCGTGTCGATCGAAGCCGCCGAAGGCGTCACCACCGGCATTTCGGCCGCCGACCGCGCCCGCACCATCCAGGTGGCGGTAGCGCCTGGCGCCAAGGCTGGCGATATCGTGCAGCCGGGCCACATCTTCCCGATCAAGGCGCGCAAGGGCGGCGTGCTGATGCGCGCCGGCCATACCGAAGCCGGTTGCGACCTGACCGAAATGGCGGGCCTGACGCCGGCTGCCGTGATCTGCGAAATCCTCAAGGAAGACGGCACCATGGCGCGCCTGCCTGACTTGCTGGAATTCTCCAAGGAACACGGGCTCAAGGTCGGCACCATCGCCGACCTGATCCATTACCGCGGCCAGCACGAAAGCATCGTCGAGCGCCTGGCTGAACGCACTACCCATACTGCCCAGGGCACGTTCAAGACCATCGCTTATCGCGACACGCCAAGCGGCGGCGCCCACCTGGCCCTGCTGCACGGCACGCCGTCGCCGGATGTGGAAACCCTGGTGCGCGTGCACCAGCCGGTATCGATCCTGGACTTGCTGGAAACCGAAGCCACCAACCATTCCTGGAACATGGCGTCGGCGCTGGCGGCGATCTCCGCTTCGCCGTGCGGCGTGGTGGTGCTGCTCAACTGCGAAGAATCGGCCGACCAGATCTTCGCCAAGTTCGCCGCGCTGGAAGCAGCTTGCAGCGGCGTCAAGCCGCCGCCGCCGCGGGTCGACCTGCGGACATACGGCATCGGCGCGCAGATCCTGAAAGACCTCGGCGTCGGCAAGATGAAGCTGCTGGCCAGCCCGCGCAAGATGCCGTCGATGACGGGTTACGACCTCGAGATCACCGGTTATCAAAACAAGCCGAATGCCTGAAGAGTAGAAGAGTAGAGTGCTGTAGCGGTGTCTGTTGTAGCCGATGTTTGCAGTAATTGATGAATAGATAAGCGCCTGGTGCGTATAAGAGGAAAACCATGACAGTCGGAATTTACGAAACCAATCTGGATGGTGCAGATTTGCGCATCGGTATTGTGCAAGCCCGCTTCAACGAAGATGTCTGCCACGGCTTGATCTCGGCCTGCCTGGCGGAGCTGAAGCACCTGGGCGTGGCGGATGAAGACATCCTGCATGTCACCGTGCCCGGCGCGCTGGAAATCCCGCTGGCGCTGCAGAAGATGGCAGAGACCATGCAGTTCGATGCGCTGATCGCGATCGGCGCCGTCATCCGCGGCGAGACTTACCATTTCGAGCTGGTCTCGAATGAATCCGGCGCCGGCATCACGCGTGTCGGTCTGGACTCCGGCATCCCGATCGCGAACGCCGTGCTGACCACCGAGAACGACGAGCAGGCCGAAGCGCGGATGGAAGAGAAGGGCACCGACGCTGCGCGGGTGGCGGTGGAAATGGCCAACCTGGCGATCGCGCTGGAAGAGCTGGCGGAAGCCACCAGCGAAGAATAAGATGTTGTGACAGGCGAGGCGCCGGCGGCGCTTTGCCTTTTTGTATGTGAACGATAGCTGGAAAAATTATGACCAATAAAACTTTGCACGCCAATCCGAGCAAGAGCCGCACGCCGCGTCACCGCGCGCGCGAATTCGCGTTGCAGGGCCTGTATCAATGGCTGTTGAACAATGAAGACGTGACCGCTATCAGCGAAAACATCCGCCAGGCGCACGGTTTCGACAAGGCCGACGCCGAGCATTTCAACTCGCTGCTGTACGGTGCGATCAAGGACGCCGGCACCTTGCGCGCCGGCCTGGAGCCGCTGATCGACCGCAAGATCAGCGAGCTGTCGCCGGTGGAACACGCGGCCCTGCTGATCGGCGCTTTCGAACTGCAGAACCACGTTGAAATCCCTTACCGCGTAGTCATCAACGAAGCGGTCGAACTGACCAAATCGTTCGGCGGCATCGACGGCCACAAGTATGTGAACGGCGTACTGGACAAATTTGCCGCCAAGGCGCGCGCCGTGGAAATCGGCGCCGGCAAGAAATCCTGATCCAGCAATCAAGGCGGAGCCGCGGATGCTGCGTTATCGCTTCCGGTTCCGTGTTTCAGGCGAGGCGAACAGCCGCTGACAGGTAGCGCCGCGCCACTCGGAAAAGCATTCATGACATTCTCGCACCTGGCTTCACGCCTCGACAACATCGCACCGTTCCATGTGATGGAGCTGGCAAAAATGGCTGCAGCGCTGGAACGGCAAGGCCGCCACATTATCCACATGGGTATCGGCGAACCTGATTTCACCGCGGCGCCGCTGGTGATCGAAGCCGCCGCCAAGGCCATGGCCGACGGCAAGATGCAGTACACCTCGGCCACAGGCCTGCCGGCGCTGCGGGAAGCGATCTCGGCCCATTACCGCCAGGTGTTCAGCCTCGATATCGCGCCCGAGCGCATTGTCGTCACCGCCGGCGCTTCGGCGGCCTTGCTGCTGGCTTGCGCCGCGCTGGTGGAAAAGGGCAGCGAGGTGCTGATGCCTGATCCTTCCTACCCCTGCAATCGCCACTTCGTCGCGGCCTTCGACGGCCAGGCGAAAATGATCGCCAGCGGTCCGCAGCAGCGCTTCCAGCTGTCCGACCAGATGGTGTGCGAGCACTGGGGTGAGCAGACGCGCGGCGTGCTGCTGGCGTCGCCGTCCAATCCGACCGGCACCTCGATCCTGCACAGCGAGCTGGAGAAGATCATCGCCACGGTGCGCGGCAAGGGCGGCTTTTCCATCGTCGATGAAATCTACCAAGGCCTGAGCTACGAAGGCGACCCGTTTTCGGCGCTGTCGCTGGGCGACGACATCATCGTCATCAACAGTTTCTCCAAATATTTCAACATGACCGGCTGGCGTCTCGGCTGGCTGGTGCTGCCGGAACCGCTGGTGGCGCCTATCGAAAAACTCGCCCAGAACCTGTTCATCTGCCCCTCGGCGATTGCACAGCACGCGGCGCTGGCTTGTTTCGAGCCCGAGTCGCTGGCTTTGTACGAGTCGCGCAAGAGCGAATTCAAGCGCCGCCGCGATTACCTGGTGCCGGCCTTGGTCGAACTGGGTTTCAAGGTGCCGGTGATGCCGGATGGCGCGTTTTATGTGTATGCGGATTGCAGCGCCCTGTTTAAGGAAGGCGACGACGCCGACAAGTTCGTCAAGGAAGTCTTGAATCAGGCCGGCGTCAGCATGGTTTCCGGCCTGGATTTTGGCCCCTATACGGCACAGCACTACGTCCGCTTGTCGTACGCGACTTCAATGGAAAACCTGCAAGAAGCGGTACGTCGCCTGGGGCAGTTTCTCGGCAAGCATTAAATTCAGACAATGTTCGCTGCCGGCATTCCGGCGGTATTGAAAAAGGAGCTTCCATGCACTTCGTTTTCCCTCCCAAACCGGCAGCAGCCGTTCCCGTGGCCGGCAGCGACCAATTGTTTCCGGTACACCGGATCTACTGCGTCGGCCGCAATTATGCCGAACACGCCAAGGAAATGGGCAGCAGCGGCCGTGAAGCGCCGTTCTTCTTCATGAAGCCCGCCGATGCGGTGCTGCCGGTCGCCCACGGCAGCATAGGCGAGATGCCTTATCCATCCATGACCCAGGACCTGCACCACGAAATCGAGCTGGTGGTGGCGCTGGCCACCGGCGGCAAGAATATCCCGGCGGCGGAAGCCGTCAAGCACATCTGGGGTTACGCAGTCGGGCTCGACATGACCCGCCGCGACCTGCAGGGCGAAGCCAAGAAGCTGGGACGGCCATGGTGCACCGGCAAGGGCTTTGATCATTCGGCGCCGATTTCGCCCATCCATCCGATCGGCGCCACCGGCGTCATCGAGCAAGGCGATATCCACCTGGACGTGAACGGCGCATTGCGTCAGAAGGGCGACATCAACCAGATGATCTGGAACATCGCCGAGACCATTGAGCAACTGTCCGCCTATTTTGAACTGCAGGCCGGCGACCTGATTTTTACCGGCACGCCGGCCGGGGTTGCCGCCGTAGGCAAGGGCGACTTGCTGGAAGGATCGGTAGCCGGTGTCGGCGATCTGCGCGTACGCCTGGTCTGAGCAGATACCGATGAAACTGTATAGCTACTTCCGCAGCTCCGCCTCCTACCGGGTACGGATTGCCTTGAACTTGAAAGGCATGCCCTACGATACCGTTCCCGTGCATCTGCTGAAACATGGCGGCGAGCAGCTCAGCCAGATGTACCGGACCTTGAACAGCGACGGCCTGGTGCCGACCATGGTCGACGACGATGCAGTCGACGGCCAGGCGGTGCTGACGCAGTCGCTGGCGATCCTGGAGTACCTGGAAGAAATCCATCCGGCGCCGGCATTGCTGCCGCCGGCTGCGCTGGACCGGGCTTTCGTACGCAGCATAGCCTTGTCGATTGCCTGCGACATCCACCCGCTCAACAACCTGCGCGTGCTGCGTTACCTGGTGCATGAATTGAAAGTGGATGAAAACGCCAAGAACGCCTGGTACCGGCACTGGTGCGAAAGCGGCCTGGCGGCGCTGGAGGTGACGCTGGCCAGGGACAGCCGGCCCGGCAAGTTCTGTTTCGGCGATACGCCGACGCTGGCCGACTGCTGCCTGGTGCCGCAGATTTTCAATGCGCAGCGCCTGAAATGCGACCTGTCGGCGATGCCGACCGTGATGGGCATTTACCAGAACTGCCAGCAGCTTGACGCCTTTACCAAGGCAGCGCCGGAAAACCAGCCGGATGCGGAAGCCTGAACCGGGTCAGCGACAATAAAAAAGCCAGGGTGTGCAACCACCCTGGCTTTTTTTCAGGCGCCGGCCTGGATCGGCGCGGCAGGATGAAAACTCTCCGCGCGCGAGATAGGCCAGTATTTCTCGAACACCGGGTAGCGGTATTTCTGGTTCAGCAAATCTCCCGGCTGCAGGTAATGCAGCAGATCAGACATCAGCTTCACTTCATGGTCCGAGGTACGGCGCACGATGTGATGCGCGCGTAGCGCAGAAGCATGCGGCAGGCCCGCGGCCTGCACCAGCTCTTGCAGCGCATGCAAAGTGCTTTCATGGAAGCGATACACGCGTTCGGCCTTGTCCGGCACCACCAGCGCCTTCTGCCGGCCCACGTCCTGGGTCGCGACGCCGGTCGGGCAGCGGTCGGTATGGCAGCTTTGCGACTGTATGCAGCCGAGCGAGAACATGAAGCCGCGCGCCGAGTTGCACCAGTCGGCGCCTATCGCCAGCGTGCGGGCCAGGTCGAAGGCGGTGATCACCTTGCCGCTGGCGCCGATCTTGATGCGGTCGCGCAGGCCGGCGCCGAGCAGGGTGTTATGCACCAGCAGCAAACCTTCCTGCAGAGGCATGCCGACGTGGTCGACAAACTCCAGCGGCGCCGCGCCGGTGCCGCCTTCGGAACCGTCCACCACGATGAAATCCGGCAGGATGCCGGTCTGCAGCATGGCTTTGACGATGCCGAAAAACTCCCAGGGATGGCCGACGCACAATTTGAAACCGACCGGCTTGTCGCCCGACAGCGTGCGCAGTTTCTGGATGAATTCCAGCAGGCCGATAGGATTCGAAAACGAGGAGTGGGCGGCGGGCGAAATGCAGTCGACACCCATCGGCACGCCGCGCGTGGCGGAAATCTCCGGCGTGACCTTGGCTGCGGGCAGCACGCCGCCGTGGCCGGGCTTGGCGCCTTGCGAGAGCTTGACCGTGATCATCTTGACCTGCGGCGAAGTCGCTTGCGCCACGAATTTTTCTTCATTGAAGCTGCCGTCGCCGTTGCGGCAGCCGAAATAGCCGGAGGCGATCTGCCACAGCAGGTCGCCGCCGAATTCGCGGTGATAGGGCGAGATCGACCCTTCGCCGGTATCGTGCGCAAAGCCGCCTTTCTTGGCGCCGCGGTTGAGCGCGCGGATGGCGTTGGCCGACAGCGCGCCGAAGCTCATCGCCGATACATTGAAGACCGACATCGAATACGGCTGCGCCCGCTCGGCGCCGACCGTGACGCGGAAATCATGGCTGGCGATGATGGTCGGCGACAGCGAGTGGCCGACCCATTCATAGCCGCGCAGCTTGACGTCCAGCTCGGTGCCGAACGGCCGGCTGTCGACTTCGCCTTTGGCGCGCTGGTAGACCAGGCTGCGTTCCTTGCGGGTGAACGGTGCGCCGTCGTTGTCGCTCTCGAAAAAATACTGGCGCATTTCAGGGCGGATCATTTCAAACAGAAAACGGAAATGCCCCATCAGCGGATAGTTGCGCAGGATCGCATGGCTGCGCTGGTTCATGTCCCAGATGCCGAGCGCGGTCAGCAGGCCGGGGAGCACCGCCCACCACCATCCCATCTCGCCGGCCGCGGCGCCGGCGGCAAGCAGCAAAGTCAGCAACAGCACTGCCCAGAAACTAAGGTAACGACTGACTCTCATGATTTCCTTCCTTTTAAGATTGCCGCTGCGCCGGCGGTTCGCTTGTGGAAAACCGCTTGTAACGGTAGCAGGCTGACAATTTTACACATTGACGGCGCGCTCCGTGCGGCCGCCGCTTCCGTTTGTCCTACAAGGACTTCGGTCCCTGTCCTATAGCGCCCCGTGGGGAGGCTGGTTAGCATGGACTCACCGATGCAAGGGTAGCGATGCGGGCCGGTCGGGCCGGCGCCGTCGCTCTACAGACCGCCCCTGCATATCAAGCCAGCCGCGTTGCCGAAAGACCGGCCTGGCATTGAATCGACAACCATCAAGGAGTGCACAATGAACTGGGACACTATTCAAGGCAACTGGAAACAATTCAAGGGCAACGTCAAGCAGCAATGGGGCAAGCTCACCGACGACAAGCTGGAGCAGATCGCCGGCAAGCGCGACCAGCTGGCCGGCAGCATCCAGGAAGCCTATGGCGTCAGCAAGGACGAGGCCGAAAAGCAGATCCGCGCGTTTGAAGAGCGTCACAAGGAACGGTAGTTCCGAATCCTCGATTCCACCATGCATGATTGGGCAATGACGCCATGATGTCGAAGAAAGGGCATTGACATGACTATCAACAAAATCCTCGCGGCCATGCTGATCGGCGTTGCCGGTTTTAGCGGCACATCGCTGGCGCTGGCGGCGGACAGCGCCAAAGCCAGCTACAAGGCGGCAGAAGACCTGGCGGACGCCACCTACAAGAGCGACAAGGCAAAATGCGACGAGCTCAGCGGCAACGGCAAGGATGTCTGCCTGAAGCAGGCCAAGGCCACCCGCGAACACACCACGCAAGATGCAAAAGCCGAATATAAAAATACCCCCAAAGCCATCGCCAGCGCACGCAAATCCGAAGCTGACGCCGACTATGCGGTAGCCAGGGAAAAATGCGATGGCCTGGCGGGCAACGCCAAGGATGTCTGCATCAAGCAGGCCAAGGCGGACCAGGTTAACGATGTAGCCAACGCCAACACCCAGAGGGATGTTTCCAAGGCCAAGGCTGACGCTCGGGAAGAACGCGCCGATGCACGCTACAAGGTTGCCATGGCCAAGTGCGATGCGCTGGCAGGCGCTGCCAAGGAAGACTGTATCGTTGCGGCCAAGGCTGAGCTCGGCAAATAACCATAGGGTTTACATTGAAGGCAGTCGGACGCACACTGAACGTCACGCGCTGGAGACAGCGCCGGACAACTTATCAGATTGCGACGGTTGAATAGATGATAAAAATTTTGGTGGTTGACGACCATGCGGTAGTCCGCGCCGGCGTCCAGTATTTCATTGCTGATATCCCGGAGATGGAAATCGCCGGCGAAGCCGCCAATGCGCAGGAAGCGATCCGGCTGATCCGTTCCGAGGAATACGACATCGTGCTGCTCGATATCGCGATGCCGGACAAGAGCGGCGTGGAAGTGCTGAAGCAGATCAAGCGCGAGAAGCCGCTGTTGCCGGTGCTGATCCTGAGCATGCACCCGGAAAGCCGTTACGCAGTGCAGGTGCTGCGCAGCGGCGCCGACGGCTATGTGCAGAAAGAAGCGCTGGCGACGGAGCTGGTGAAGGCGATCGAAACCATCCTGCAGGGCCACAAGTACATCAGCTATGCGGTGGCCGAGCTGCTGACGGCAGATCCCGCCAGTAATGAGAATGCGCCGCTGCATGAATCCTTGTCGGCGCGCGAGTATGAAATTTTTTATAAATTGAGCCAGGGTGAAGGAGTGACCAGGATTGCCGAAGAGCTTTGCCTGAGCGTCAAGACCATCAGCACTTACCGTACACGTGTGCTGCAGAAGATGAGCATGACAAGCAATGCGGATATTATTTATTATGCGATCAAGAACAATCTGATCGATTAGATGGGGCAATCGTGTCGCGGGTGAAAACTGCCTGCCGTTCGCCGGCCTGGCGCAATGCATGAATTGAAGCGAGGGATGTTGAAAGATAGCCGTCAACTAAAATGGACCATACAACAACCTCCGATATAGCCAAATCCGGCGCCACGCCGTTGCGGATTTTTTTGGTCGAAGATTCAGTGGCTGTCAGGGATTTGATGATTGATACCTTGAGTGAAATTCCGGGCGTGGTCTTTGCCGGATTTGCCGAGGAAGAAGCGGATGCATTGAAAAAAATCGATGCCGAGCCTTTTGACGTGCTGATCCTGGATATCGAACTCAAGCAGGGCAATGGCATGAGCCTGTTGCGCACGCTGGCGGCATTGCCCAAGCCGCTCAATTCCACGAAAATCATATTCAGCAATAACGTCAGCAACGCTTTTCGCCGCGCCGGCGAGAAGTACGGCGTGCGTTTTTTCTTCGACAAGAGTTCGGAATTCACCAAGCTGCGCGACCTGCTGGCGGCACTTGGGACAGGGTTGCCGGATCATTGACCGAGCTGTTGCATTCCATTGATCGCCTGCAACGCTTTCAGCCATACCCGCCCGCCGGCATCCGGCGGGTTTTGTGCTGTTTCCTTTTGCAATGATCCGGTTATGCTATCGAACGACATGAAAATCCTGGAGACGACTTGACGACAGACGACCATGAGGCTGGGCTGGGCAATCCGCATTACCAGGATTTGCTGAAGGCGCGGGCGCTGGAAAGCCTTGCCGCTACACGCAACTATGTGTCGCGCACCGCCATCGCCGCCATCCTGGTGAGCCTGGCGCTGACGATCGTGTCTGCGGCGGTGCTGGTTGCCGGCGTTTACCAGGTAGCGCTGCCGTTCCCGACATCGCAGCTACCGCTCATGCGGGCCAACACCGCCGCCGGTTTCCTGCTGGCGGCCGGCAGCCTGCTGCTGCAGTGCCTGACGGGCAGGCTGCGCAAAGCCGCCAGGCTGGCGGCGCAAGCGCTGGCCATCCTGCTGCTGCTGTTTGCCATGGCAGCGTTGTGGCATGAAGCGTTTCGCAGCCCAGGCTGGCTTGACATCCTTCTTGCCGCGCTGGCGCCGCAGCCCGGCTTGCGCAGCCCGAGCGGTTTGCATCCGATGGTGGCCATCGGTTTTGTTTTGTGCGGACCGGCTTTGCTCCTGCTTGACCGCCGCGGCAAAAAAACCAGCCACCTGACCGAATACCTGGCGATTGCCCTGATATTTTTAAGCGCGATCCCGCTGCTGGGTTATCTGTACCACGTTGCGGCAATGACCCAGATGGTGTACGCCACCAGCATCCCCTGGCCGTCGGCCATCGCTTTCCTGCTGTTCGGCATGGCGCTGCTGATGGCGCGCCCGCATCAGCGCCTGATGGCGATCATCACCCGCCATGCGCCGGGCGGGCAGATGCTGCGCCGCTCGCTGCCGCAGATGCTGGTCTTGCTGGTGGCCCTGCACTGGCTGGCGGACTGGGGCGCGCGCCAGGGATTTTATGACCGTACTTCGGTGCCGCCTTTGCTGACCCTGATCGACGGCGTGCTGGTGCTGTTCATTTTCTGGCGCGCCGCAGGCCAGGTCGACCGCGAATACGGAGCACGCCTGCAAAGCGCGGCGGAGCTGGCGGAAGCCACGGCCTTGTTGATTGCGGTGAGCGACAACACCAACGACCCGATTTTCGTGAAAGACAGCCAGGGGCGCCTGATTTTCGCCAATCCGGCCTATTTGCGCCAGCTCGGGCTGAACTGGCAAGAAGCCAGACACCGCCGCAGCCGTGAGCTGTTCCCGGATCAAGAAGATGCAATCCGCATCGATCAAGATGACGCCCGCATCATGAACGGCCGGGTTTCCGAAACGCTGGAACAGACGGCGCAGCTGCCGGGCAGCCTGGTCACCACTTTCCAGACCACCAAGGCGCCGTGGTTCGGCCAGCAAGGGCAGGTCATGGGCGTGGTCGGCATCGCCACCGACATCAGCGAGCGCAAGCGTGCCGAGGATTCGCTCAGGCAGCGCGAACTGGAGCTGGAGCGCACCATCGCCCAGCGCACCGCCTTGCTGCGCGAACTGGCCAACCACATGGAAACCATACGGGAAGAAGAGAAGCGGGCGATTGCGCGCGAGCTGCACGACAACATGGGCGCATCGCTGACGGCGCTGAGCATGCACCTGGAAGGCGTCTACAAGATCCTGCCGGAGAATGAGCACTGGCAGCATCGCCGGTCGCAGATGCAAACCCTGCTGAGCTCGCTGGTGGCGACCACACGCCGGATCCAGACTGAATTGCGGCCGAACATGCTTGAGCTGTTCGGGCTGAAAGCGGCGATTGTCGAACAGCTGGAAGATTTCGGCCAGCGCACCGAGATCGTGTGCAACTCCAGCCTGCCGGATGAAGATATTGCGGTCGATCGTAAAATCGAAATAGCGGTCTATCGCATGCTGCAGGAAATCTTGAATAACGTCTCCAAGCACGCCCGGGCCACCCAGGTCGATCTGATCCTCGACATCGACGAAGACCGGCTGGCGCTGACGGTGCGCGATAACGGCGTCGGCATGTCGCAGCAGCGTTTTGAAAACACCACCACCCACGGTTTGCGCGGCTTGCATGAAAGGGCGACCTACCTGGGCGGGCAAGTCCGCTTTGCCGGAGGCGAAGGCAAGGGAACGACTGTGGTGATCGAATTGCCGATGCCGGGGCAGGCGCCGGCGGATGCGCCTAAGGCATAGGCTGACGGCTGCAGGGCGCAAGGCTGGGAGCGCCGGCCTGGTGCTGGCTCAGGACGGTGGGCAGGGATCGGTCGCCACCAGTACGCTGCAGGGCACTTTTTCAACCAGGAGAGTATCCACCGAGCCGCGCCACCAGCGTGTCGCCATCGGTTTCTTGCGCGAATGGCCGACGATCACCAGGTCTACCCCCAGCTTGCTGACCAGGTCGCTGATCACATTCACCGGTTCGCCGCTTTCAAAATGGTCGACAGCCTTGATGCCGGCGTCGCTGAGCAGCTTGTGGCCCTTGATCAATTCTTGTTCGAGCAGGGTTTTTTCAGCCCTGATGGCGGATTCGGCGACGAATTCGCCGGCCATCAGGTAGGTGGCAAGGTTGATGACCCCCAACAGGTGGACCTCGATTTCAGGGCCGGGCGCCAGCTGGATGCAGGAATACAGGGCCGAACGGCTTTCGGGCGTGCCATTGTAGGCGACGAGAATTTTCCGGTACATATGCCCTCCTGAAAATTGTATTTGCAATGCTCTCTGCTTTCATCATAGCGCAGTCTGGGGCTGTCAACCAGATGCCATTTGGGTATTTGCAGCGATGTTTTCCGGCGCCGGTCTTGCATGGCGAAAATCGATTTTCGGATTCTGCCCATGCCGTTTTTTGGCGCGTTGCCGGGTTTCCCCGAATACTGCAAATTGGCGGCGCCTGATCAAAAAGCGCCGAAACTACGGCACTATTGCGCTATGCAGCACTATAAAAGTAGACTTGGCGGGTAATCCGCCAGTTCGGGCTGCGCAAGCTTCAGCGGTTTGCAGCGTGATTGATCAATAAAAAATCGAAGGAAAAATGGATGTCGGATGAAATCGTGATTGTCGGCGGCGGCGCCGGCGGCCTGGAGCTGGCTTGCAAGCTCGGCCGCAAACTGGGGAGCGGCCACGTCACGCTGGTGGACCGGGCGCTATACCATATCTGGAAGCCGTCCCTGCACGAAGTTGCGGCGGGAACGCGCGATATCCACCAGGAAGGCTTGTCCTACCAAATGTTGGCGCATGACAATAAATTCCGCTTCGTCTACGGCGCCATGACCGCGCTCGACAGCGTCAACAACACGATCACGGTGGATGCGGTGCTGGATGAATCGGCGCAGGAACTGATCCCGCCGCGCCAGATCGGCTTCAGCAAGCTGGTGATCGCGGTCGGCAGCGTCTCCAACTATTTCGGCATCAGCGGCGCCGAGGAAAACACGATTTCGCTGAACACCACCGAAGACGCCGAGCATTTCCGGCTGCGCCTGCTGAAAATGCTGGCGATGGCGGACCTGAAGAAAGAAAAGGATCCCGACGCCGGAGTCGACATCGTGATCGTCGGCGGCGGCGCAACCGGCGTCGAACTGGCGGCGGAGCTGCGCGACGCCAGCAGCGTCTACACCGATTACGATTTCCCGCACCTGAATCCGAACCGCGATGTCCGCATCACCATCCTGGAAGGCGCGCCGCGCTTGCTGGCGCCGCTGACCGAACGGGTTTCCAAGGCGGCCACCAAGCTGCTGCAGGAACGCGAAGTGAAGGTGGTCACCGATTGTCGCGTCGCCGCCATCGCAGAGAATTTCGTGACTGACGCCAACGGCAACAATTACGCGTCGGACCTGTGCGTATGGTCGGCCGGCATCAAGGCTCCCGATTTTCTCAAGACCCTGGGTTTGCCGGTGACCAAATCAGGCCAGCTGGAAGTCGACGGCTTGCTCAAGGTCGCAGGCAGCAACAATATCTATGCGCTGGGCGACTGCGCCGCTTGCATCGGCCCCGACGGCAAAATGGTACCGCCGCGCGCCCAGGCCGCGCACCAGCAGGCCGACTACCTGCTGGAGATGTTCGTCCGCTCGAACAAGGGACAGGCGGCGCTGGACACCCCCTACGTCTACAAAGACCATGGTTCGCTGGTGTCGTTCGGCAGGAATACCTCGGTCGGCACCTTGATGGGATCGCTGACCAAGCTGGGCTGGTTTGTCGACGGCTTCTTCGCCCGCATGATGTACGCCAGCCTGCACCTGATGCATCTGAACGCCTTGCTGGGGCCGGTGCGCACCGGCGTTACCGCCGCCGCCAGCAGCCTGATGAAGCACGCCAAGCCGTCAGTCAAGCTGCACTGAGTTTGTAAGCATGTTGTTCAGATGTAAAAGTATGTATCGCTTGCATGATTTCCGGCGGAGCTGGTCTATAGTTCAAATCAACAGCCGTGGGCATACCGGTCTGTGACTATGCGACCCTTGAAGGAGTCAATCATGCTGTACAAAAAATGGATATGTGTTGCGCTGCTGGCCAGCACGACTGCTGCGGTTTCTACCTCTGCCATGGCTTATGACGATGGCGCCAATACCGCCATCGGCGCGGTGGCGGGTGCTGTCATCGGCGGCGCGGTGGGCGGCCGTAACGGCGCTATCGTCGGCGGCGTGCTGGGTGCCGCGGTAGGCGCGACTTCGGGCGGCTATCGTGACGATGGCGGTTATTACGACCGTGGCCAAGGCTATTATGCGCAGCCGGCGCCGGTGTACGTACGCCCTGAGCCGGTCTATTACCAGCCGGCGCCGGTTTATTATCGGCCGGCCCCGGTGTACTACCGTCCGCAGCCTGTGTATTACCGCCCGGCGCCGGTCTATGTGGAAAACCGCGATTACTATCGCCAGCAATATCGCGGCGGCTACTACGAGCGCTGATCCAAGCCTGGATTAAACAACAGGCGCCGGTCCAGATAAGAATCTGGACCGGCGTTTTTTATTGGCGCGGCGGATTCTTTGCTATGCGCCAGGCTGCATACGTCCTATATTGAAAAGACTCAGGATACCTGGCCATTTCACGGAGGAGACTGCTGTGGGCAAAACCAGACATGCGCCGGCCGACGACAAGCACGGCAAACAAAAGAAAATACAGCAGGTGAATCCGGCCGAGCGCTGGACCGGGCACGCACTGGACGGCAGCCAGCAGCTCGATATCGTCGAAGAACAAATGTATGTGAACGAACCCGGAACCACTATCGACCAGCCTCTGGTGCCGCAGAAAACGCCAAAATGATGCGCCTGGAGAGCCTGCGGCCTGGGACAATTTGTCCAGCCCGGACAGGCGTTGCAGGCGGCCGTCAACCTTGCTTGCTAGTTTATAATCGTGCAGAGAATGCCTTCCCTAAAAAATGCAGCATTATAAAAAAGTAGGAAATCATGCGGATTCTTTCGGTAAGACCGGCTTGCGGCCGAGCGCCAGTTCACGGGCGCCGCCTTGGCTCCCTGTTTGTCCTTGCCGCGGCGCTGCTGGCTGTCGCCGCCAGCGCGGCTGAGGTCGACGCCGGCGCCGTTCCCGACACCATCAAGCAGCGCCTCACCGCCTGCACCGCCTGCCACGGCGAGCAGGGACGCGCTACCAACGACGGCTACTACCCGCGCATCGCCGGCAAACCGGCCGGCTACCTCTACAACCAGCTGCATAATTTTCGTGAAGGACGCCGGCAGTATCCGATGATGACCTACCTGGTCGACCATCTGTCCGACGCCTATCTGCAGGAAATCGCCCACTATTTTGCGGACCAGCATCCGCCTTATCCGCCGCCGCAGCCGCCCGATCCGTCGAACGCTACGCGGGCGCGCGGCGAAGTGCTGGTCAACAAGGGCGATCCGGCCAAGAAGATCCCGGCCTGCATCGCCTGCCACGGCAGCGCCATGACCGGCGTTTTGCCGACCACGCCAGGCTTGCTCGGATTGCCGCGCGATTACCTGGTGGGCCAGATTGGCGCCTGGAAGAACGGTGCGCGCCATGCGGTGGCGCCCGACTGCATGGCGCAGGTGGTGCAGCGCCTGAGCGCGGAAGACATCGGCGCCGTCGCCTCCTGGCTGGCGGCGCAGCCGGTGCCTGCCGACGCTACAGCGGCCGCCCCCGGCACGGCCAAGTTGCCGCTGGCGTGCGGCAGCATTCCCCTCCCTCCGGCCAACCCATGATCAAGCAGAGCGCAGAATGAAACGACTATTCAAGTGGGTGCTAGGTGGTTTGCTGCTGCTGATCGCGGTTGCTGCCGGCGTGCTGGCGGTCTTCAACGCTGATGACAACAGTGCGCCGCCGCAGCCGGCGCAAGCCGCGGCGAGTCCCGGCGACCAGATAAGCCGCGGCGCTTACCTGGTGCGCGGCGGCGATTGCATGGCCTGCCATACGGCGCGCGGCGGCAAGGAACTGGCTGGAGGGCGCGCGATACAGACGCCGTTCGGCGCCATCTATGCGCCGAATCTCACGCCTGACAACGACACCGGCATCGGCACCTGGTCGGCCGACGATTTCTGGCAAGCCCTGCACAACGGCAAATCGAAAGACGGCAGCCTGCTGTATCCGGCCTTCCCGTACACGAATTACACCAAGGTCACGCGCGCCGACGCCGACGCCATGTTTGCCTACCTGCGCAGCGTGCCGCCGGTGCCGCAAAAGAACCGCCAGCACGAATTGCGCTTCCCCTACAACAACCGGTTCCTGCTCTACGGCTGGCGCGCCCTGTATTTCCGGCCTGGCGTATATCAGGCCGAGGCGCAGCAATCGGTGGAGTGGAACCGCGGCGCCTACCTGGTGCAGGGACTGGGCCACTGCAGCGCTTGCCACACCACCCGCAATGCTCTCGGCGGCACCGACCTGAAAGCGGACCTGGGCGGCGGTTTCATCCCGGTGGTGAACTGGTATGCGCCGTCGCTGACCTCGGACCAGGAAATCGGCCTCGGCGACTGGGACATCGAACACATTACAGGTCTGCTGAAAAACGGCGTCTCGCCGCGCGGCACGGTGCTGGGGCCGATGGCGGAAGTGGTCGGCGCCAGCCTGCAGCACCTGAGCGACCAGGATGCGCGCGCCATGGCGGTTTACCTGAAGTCCTTGCCGCGCCAGAAGGAAGCCGCGGAACCCGACGAACGCGCCAGGCCGGACGAGGTGGCGCGGGTGATGGAACTGGGCCAGAAGATCTACAAAAACCATTGCATCGATTGCCACCAGGCTTCCGGCAAGGGGCAGTGGCCGGCTTACCCGCCGCTGGCAAGCAATCACGCGATCACCATGCCGGCGCCGGTGAATGCGATCCGGGTGGTCCTGAACGGCGGCTTCGCGCCCAGTACCGCCGCCAATCCGCGTCCTTACGGCATGCCGCCTTACGGGCCGACGCTGAACGATGGCGAAGTCGCCGCGGTGGTTTCGTATATCCGCAACAGCTGGGGCAACAAGGCGCCGATCGTGGGCGCATCCGAGGTCAGCCGCTATCGCGCGGTGCCGCTGGATTAAAACCGCGGTTTCTTCACGCCCCCAAAAAAAGCAGCCATCGGCTGCTTTTTTCACATGGCGCGGCTTAGACGGTCAGCATGATCTTGCCGATATGCGAACTGCTTTCCATCAGTGCATGCGCTTGTGCCGCCTGCTCCAGCGGAAAGGTCTTGAAGATCACCGGCTTGATCTTCTTTGCCGCCAGCAGCGGCCAGACACGCTCCTGCAACTGGGCCGCGATGGCAGCCTTGAAAGCGACCGGCCGCGGCCGCAGGGTCGAGCCGGTAATCGTCAGGCGCCGCATCATGACGTGGCGGAAATCGATGCTGGCGCTGCTGCCGCCCAGCGTGGCGATGAAGACCAGGCGGCCGTCGTCGGCCAGGCAGCTGATTTCGCGCGGCACGTAATCGCCGGCCACCATGTCCAGGATGACGTTCACGCCTTTGCCATCGGTCGCAGCCTTGATGACGGCAGCGAAGTCTTCCGTGCGGTAATTGATCGCGCGTTCGGCGCCCAGCGCTTCACAGGCGCGGCATTTTTCATCCGAGCCGGCGGTAGCGAATACCCGGTGGCCGAGCGCCGTGGCGATCTGGATCGCTGCGGCGCCGATGCCCGAGCTGCCGCCTTGCACCAGCAAGGTCTCGCCGCTCGCCAGTTTTGCGCGGTCGAAGACATTGCTCCACACGGTGTAAAAGGTTTCCGGCAGCGACGCCGCTTCCGCCGCGCTCCAGCCGTCGGGCAGCGGCAGGCATTGGGCGGTCGGCGCGCAGCAGTATTCGGCATAACCGCCGCCTTGCACCAGTGCGCATACCAGGTCGCCTTTCTTGAACGGGCTGCTGCCGAAGTCGCCGTCGACGATTTCGCCGGCGATCTCCAGCCCCGGCAGGTCGGACGCGCCCGGCGGCGGCGAATAATTGCCGGTGCGCTGGAACACGTCGGGCCGGTTGACGCCGGCAGCCTGCACCTTGATCAGCACTTCGCCTGGCTTGAACGAGGGCAGGGGGCGTTCGCAGATCTGCAATACTTCCGGGCCGCCGGGATGGGTGATTTCGATAGCGCGCATGGCATGGTCTCAAGGTAAAGAGGCCATTGTATGACAAGTCTTATTTCTCTTTTGAAAGCGAGAGTGATAGCTTTTCTGTATTAGCTCAACACAGGCATTCAAGTTATTATTTTGATGCTAAAAGACAAGATTTCTCTATGGAAATTCTTTCAATCAAGGGCTTCATGAAGAACAGGCAATGACCGACCGCGCAAGCAATGCAGGTAACAACGCCATGTCCAAGCCGGCCTGGCACCATATGAACGCTTCGCCGGCGACGCGGCAGGCGACCAGCCGCCAGCGGCGGCGTGCATTGTGGACCTGCATCGGGATTGTCTCGGGAACATTGCTGCTGCTGCCGCTGGCGGCGGTCATGGGGCCGCGGGTGCCAGCCTTCCTGCCTTCCTACCAGACGGCGACGGTGGTCGCTTATGTCATCATCACCTACCTGATTTTTGCCCACTATCGCGCCACCAGGGCTCTCGATCTGCTGTTTGTCGGCGGCGCCTGCTTTTATTGCGCCGGGATTTTTTTACTGCAGTTCCTGGCCTTGCCCGACATGTTCCTGCCGCACGGATCGCTGCTGGGCGGCGAGCAGACTGCGATCTGGCTGTGGTTTTTATGGCATGCCGGCCTGGCGCTGGGGATCCTGGCCTACGCCGCCAGCAACTGGCGCAATCCGGCCCTGATGTACCGGCACTCCCAGCGCCTGGCGCGTTGGCTGATGGCCGCCGTGGCGGCGGCGCTGCTTGCCAGCATGGCCCTGGTCACCGTATTCCATGCGTATTTGCCGCGGCTCGATGACAACGGCGATTTTCGCCGGCTAGCCAGCAGCGGCGCCGGCCCTTTGCTGCAGTGCATGACCGGCCTTGCCTTCCTGGTCTTGTGGCAGGCCACGCGCTTCCGCGCGGTGTTGCACGTATGGCTGGGGGTTGCCCTGGTTGCGCTGCTGTGCGACAACGCCATCACCATGGCCGGCGGCAGCCAGTTCTCGGTGGGCTGGTACGTCGGCCGCTGCAACGCCCTGGCGTCGGCCACGCTGCTGCTGCTGATCTACCTGCGCGAAATGAACCAGGTCTACCTGAAGACGGTACAAGACGCCCGCCTGCTGGCGCTCAACAACGCCATGCTGGAAGTCAGGATGGACCAGGTGCGGCTGGACGACTTGACCGGGCTGCCCAGCCGTTCACTGTTTCTCGAACTGGCTGAAACCTTGCGCAGCCGCGATTTGGCGAGCCGCCAGGCGGTGGCCTTGCTGTTCATCGACCTGGACGGCTTCAAGCGCGTCAACGACGACCTCGGGCACGACCGCGGCGACACGGTGCTGGTCGAAGTGGCCGCCGCCCTCAGGTCGGTGCTGCGCGACAGCGATATCGCCGGCCGTGTCGGCGGCGACGAATTCGTGGTGTGCCTGGCGGCTCCCGCCGCTGCCGTCAAGGCTACCGCCACCGCGGTCGCCGGCCGCATCGTCAGCCGCGTCGCCGCCATCGGCGACGGCATCGGCTGCAGCATCGGCATCGCCCTGTGCCAGGCCGAGAACCTGGAGTGGGATGCCGCATTGCGCCAGGCTGACGCAGCGATGTACCAGGCCAAGCGCCAGGGTAAAAGCCGCTTCACGGTATACGGCCATGCGCTGCTGGACGAGATGGCCTGAAGCTTGACAGTTCCTTTGTAAAAATAGCATTAAATTAATAATCGATAAATTCGATCGTTTGGCTATAAATTTTCCGTTTTTCTTTTGAATTCCTCTCGACCATACTGCAATTCATTGGTAATGACCCCATGCCAATCAACAGGAATCGATTCCTGTTTTAATTTCGAATTAATCGCATATAAGAGAGGAAACATCATGCCAATCGCAACCGCCAAGCCAGGAAGCACGCTGCTGAACCCTGCCAACCACACCCTGATCATGATCGATCACCAATCGCAAATGGCGTTCGCCACCAAGTCCATCGACCTGGCTTCGCTGCGCAATAACGTCGCCCTGGTGGCCAAGGCCGCCAAAGAGTTCGAGGTGCCGACCATCCTGACCACAGTCGCCGAAAAGTCGTTCTCCGGCCCCATCTTCGACGAAATCAAGACCGTGTTCCCAGGGCAGGAAGCGATAGACCGCACCACCATGAATACCTGGGAAGATGCGCGCATTGCTGAACGCGTCAACGCTATCGGCAAGGACAAGATCGTGCTGGCCGGCCTGTGGACTTCGGTATGCATCGTCGGTCCTGCGTTGTCGGCCCTGGACCAGGGATTCGACGTGTATGTCATCACCGACGCCAGCGGCGATGTCTCCGACGAGGCTCACCAGCGCGCAGTGGAACGCATGATCCAGCAAGGCGCGCGTCCCATGACCTCGCTGCAGTACCTGCTGGAACTGCAACGCGACTGGGCGCGCGGCGAAACCTACAACGAAACCGTGGCCACTTCGATTGCGCACGGCGGCGGCTACGGCCTCGGCTTGATCTATGCCAAGACCATGTTCAATGCCTCTGAAGCCCATTAAAGACCAAGAGGCCCTGTGCATCCATTGGCGGGGCCGCGTTACACCAGATCCGATAGCGTGAGGAGAAAACCATGAGTGCAGACATGATTTTGTTGAACGGCCGCTTTCACACGGTCGACAAGGCACAGCCGCTGGCGACGGCGGTAGCGATACAGGATGGCAAGTTCGTCGCGGTCGGCGATGCGGAGGAAGCGATGCGTCATCGCGGCGCCGCGACCCAGGTGATCGACCTGAACGGCCGCACCGCGGTCCCGGGCCTGAACGACTCCCACTTGCACCTGATCCGCGGCGGCCTCAACTACAACCTGGAATTGCGCTGGGAAGGCGTGCCTTCGCTGGCGGATGCGTTGCGCATGCTGAAAGAACAGGCGCTGCGCACCCCGCATCCGCAGTGGGTACGCGTGGTCGGCGGCTGGACTGAATTCCAGTTCGCCGAAAAGCGCATGCCGACGCTGGAAGAAATCAACGCCGCCGCACCTGACACGCCGGTGTTCATCCTCCACCTGTACGACCGCGCCTTGCTCAACCGCGCCGCCTTGCGCGCCGTCGGCTACACCAAGGACACGCCGAATCCGCCCGGCGGCGAAATCCAGCGCGACGCTGCCGGCAATCCGACCGGCATGCTGATCGCCAAGCCGAATGCGATGATCCTGTATGCAACCCTGGCCAAGGGCCCGGCTTTGCCGCACGAGCAGCAAGTCAACTCCACCCGCCAGTTCATGCGCGAGCTGAACCGGCTCGGCGTCACCAGCGCCATCGACGCCGGCGGCGGTTTCCAGAATTATCCCGAGGACTACGCCATCATCGACCAGCTGGCGCGCGACCAGCAGCTGACGATACGCATCGCCTACAACCTGTTCACCCAGCGCAAGGGACAGGAGCTGGACGATTTCCAGAAATGGACCGGTTTGGTCACGCCCGGCCAGGGCGACGATTTCTACCGCCATAACGGCGCCGGCGAAATGCTGGTGTTTTCGGCGGCGGACTTTGAAGATTTCCTGGAGCCGCGGCCGGAGCTGGCGGCAGGCATGGAAAACGAGCTGGAGCAAGTGGTGCGGCACCTGGTCTCGCAGCGCTGGCCGTTCCGCCTGCACGCCACTTACAACGAATCGATCAGCCGCATGCTGGATGTGTTTGAAAAAGTGAACCGCGAGATTCCATTCGACGGCTTGCACTGGATCTTCGACCATGCGGAAACCATCACGCCGCAGAATATCGAACGGGTGCGCGTGCTGGGCGGCGGCATCGCGATCCAGCACCGGATGGCGTTCCAGGGCGAGTATTTTGTCGACCGCTACGGCGCCGACGCCGCGGCCCACACGCCGCCGATAGCGCGCATGCTGGAGATGGGCGTGCCGGTCGGCGCCGGCACCGATGCTACCCGGGTGGCCAGCTACAACCCTTGGACCGCGCTGTACTGGCTGGTGTCGGGACGCACCGTCGGCGGCATGAAGCTGTACGACACCGCGGCCAGGCTGCCGCGCGAAACCGCGCTCGAACTCTGGACCAACGGCAGCGCCTGGTTTTCCAGCGAGCAGGGCAAGAAGGGCCGCATCAAGCAAGGGCAGCTGGCGGACCTGGCGGTGTTGTCGGCAGATTTTTTCAGCGTCGACGAAGACAGCATCAAGGCGCTGGAATCGGTGCTGACGGTGGTTGGCGGCAAGATCGTCTATGGCGCCGCCGAGTTCGCGCCGCTGGCGCCGCCGCCTATCCCGGTGCTGCCGGACTGGTCGCCGGTGAAAACCGTGCCGGGCCATTACCGTCCTGTGGCGCAGCAGCGCCAGGCCCTGCCGCATCAGTGTGCCGGCGCCTGCGGCGTGCACGCCCACGCGCATGACGCAGCAAGGAAATCGACGGTGCCGATCTCGGATTATTCGGGATTCTGGGGTGCGCTGGGTTGCAGCTGTTTCGCTTTTTAAGCTTGTCGCGGACTTCCCGGTGGAAGTCCGTTTCTTTTAGGGACGGATTGAGGATTATCATGCGCTATACAAAAATCGTATTGGGTTTGCTGTTGTCGTTCGCGGTCGGCGCCGCCTGCCACCTGGCGCAGATTCCGGTGCCTTCGCCGCCGGTGCTGAGCGGCGCCATACTGGTGTTCATGATGAGCAGCGGCTACTGGCTGGTGGACCGCTACCTGGCGGCGCGCGCCGCCGCCGGGAGCAAGTTATGATTGCCCTGCTGCTGGGCATGGCGCTGGGTTTGCTGGTCGGCGCCTTGTGCCGCTGGTTCGACCTGCCGTCGCCGACGCCGCCGACGCCGGTCGGCGCATTGCTGGTGGTGGCGATGACATTGGGTTACCTGGCCGCCGGCCAGGTTTGACAGAGGGGAGGAGGCAGGATGGAGGCAGGCAATCGCAGGACCCACCAATCGGTCGTATTGAGTTTCCTGGCCGGTTATGTCGATACCGTAGGCTTCATCGCCTTGTTCGGCCTGTTCACTGCGCACGTCACCGGCAACTTCGTGCTGATCGGCAGCGAACTGGCCAATCATTCGCACGGCGTGCTGATCAAGCTGCTGGCGTTTCCGGCATTCATACTCGCAGTGGCGCTGACGCGCGTCACGCTGATCTGGCTTGAGCGCAGCGGCCGCCAGCCCATGCCCTACCTGCTGGTGCTGCAATTGATTTTCTTGCTGGGCTTCATGATCGCCGGCTGCCTGGCGCAACCGCTCGGCAATACCGAAGCGCCGCTGGCCCTGCTGGCGGGCATCTGCGGCGCCGCCAGCATGGGCGTGCAGAACGCCAGCAGCCGCCTGGTGCTGCAGCACCTGACGCCAACCACGGTCATGACCGGCAATGTCACCCAGCTGGTGATCGACCTGGTCGACATCCTGCGCGGCGCGGCGGACGAAACGGTGCGCCAGCGCTGCGTCAAGTTCTTCTGGCCGGTGGTGATGTTCGGCGTCGGCGCCATCGCCGGCGCCTTTGCCTACAAGTACCTGCGGTTCCTGTCCCTGCTGCTGCCGTCGGCGCTGCTGGCCTGGCTGGCGGTTACGGAATATCTTTCGGAAAAGAGCGAAGCCGGATCGCCATCAACTTTATAATGATCGAGGAATTGAACGCAGTACCCTGATATTGCCGACCTGGCAATTCTGGCAATTATCGACATGGCAACGAGGCGACGAAAGCGATGACCTACCTGTTTCATCTGATCGAGCAATATGGGCTGGTCATCGTATTTTTCAATGTGCTGGCGGAACAGCTGGGGGCGCCGGTGCCGGCCTATCCGACGCTGGTGATCACCGGCGCCCTGATGCATCGCGGCGAGTATTCGGCGCCGGTGCTGTTGCTTACCGCGGTGGCGGCGGCGCTGATCGCCGATTTCCTCTGGTACCTGGCGGGCCGGCGTTACGGCAGGAAGGTGTTGTCCACGCTGTGCCGGATTTCGCTGTCGCCCGATTCCTGCGTGCGGCAGACCGAATCCATCTATTCGCGCTGGGGCGCACGTTCGCTGCTGGTCGCCAAATTCATCCCGGGCTTTGCTTCCATCGCCAGCGCGCTGGCCGGCACCATCGGCACCAGCCGCACCACCTTCATCCTCTACGACAGCATAGGCGCGGCCTTGTGGGCCGGCCTGGCGATTTTCCTCGGCTCCCTGTTCAGCACCGCCATCGACGACCTGCTGAACGTGCTGACCGAACTCGGCCAGTACGGCATGATGCTGGTGGCCGCAGGCTTTGCGATATTCGTCGCCAGCAAATGGTGGCAGCGCCGGCGTTTCCGCATGTCCTTGCGCATGGCGCGCATCTCGGTGGAAGAGCTGGACCAGCTGTTCAAGCAGGGCATCACGCCGGCCATCGTCGATGTCCGTTCGCCGGCTTCGCAGCAGGCCGGACGGATCCCCGGCGCACGCACCATCTCGCACCAGGAAATCAACAGCTTCGTGTTCGATGCGCCGGTGGACCAGGAAGTGATCGTCTACTGCGCCTGTCCCAACGAAGCCTCGGCGGCGCTGGTCGCCAAGCAGCTGATGCTGCGAGGCTACAAGAAAGTGCGGCCGCTGTCGGGCGGCATAGACGCCTGGATCGCGGCCGGCTACGCGATCGATTCCTAATTCTTTTCTCTCTATCGGGAGTTCCATGTTCAGAATCAGTCTCGATGCGCTGTTGATTCTCGACGCCATCGACCGCCGCGGCTCGTTCTCCGCCGCCGGCAGCGAATTGCACCGGGTCCCTTCGACCATCTCCTACACCGTATCGAAACTTGAGCAAGACCTGGGCGTGCAAGTCTACGAGCGCCAGGGGCCGAAGGTGGCGCTGACGCGCGCCGGCGCCGAGCTGCTCAAGGAGGGGCGCTACCTGCTGAAGGCGGCGGAAGACCTGGAGCACCGCGTGCGCCGCGTGGCCTCCGGCTGGGAGACCGAGCTGACGATCTGCATAGACTCGCTGTTTTCGGTAACGGCGCTGGAAACCGATATCGCCGCCTTCTGCGCGGTAGCCGACAAGACCCGCTTGCGCATCGCCAGGGAATCGCTGGCCGGCACCTGGGAAGCGCTGCTGGAGCGCCGTGTCGATTTGCTGATCGCGGCACCGGGGCAGGGGCCTGCGGGCGGCGGTTATATCGCCGAGAAGATGGGAACGATTTCTTTCGTGTTCGTAGTGGCGCCAAACCATCCGCTGGCCAAGGTGAAGCGTGTGCTGGGCAAGGCCGAATTGTTGCCGCACCGCGCCATCAGCGTAGCGGATTCGGCGCGCAGGATGGCCTCGCGCACGGTCGGCCTGCTGTTCGGGCAAGACACGCTGACGGTGCCGGACATGCGCAGCAAATACGACTTGCAGCTGGCCGGCATCGGCTTCGGTTTTTTGCCGGAACCATGCGCGCGCGCGGCGATTGCGTCGGGCGCCTTGGTCGTGAAAGAAGTGGAAGAGCCGAAGCCGGACGAAACCTTTTCGCTGGCGTGGCGCACCGGCGACGACGGCGCCGCCTTGAGCTGGTGGATGGAGCGCATGCGCGGCAGCGACGCCATGGCGCGCCTGGTCCGGCATGTGCCTGGAGCGCTCTAAAAAACCAGGCCGGGCAGCTTGGCGCTGTCCCGGCCTGGTTCACTTCCGCTGCGCCTGCAAAATCAATACGGCAGGTCGAACAGCAATACTTCCGCAGCGTCGGCCTTGGCCAGCGTGACCGCAGTCTCGGCTGTCACCTTCACTGCGTCGCCGCCGTTCAGCGCGAGACCGTTGACGCTGACGCGGCCGCGTATCACATGCACATACGCGTTGCGTCCTTCGGCCAGCGTGTGCTGCAGCGGTTCGCCGCCGTTCAGGATCGCTGCATAGATCGACGCATCCTGGTGTATCAGCACCGAGTTGCCGCGGCCGTCGGCCGATGCGATCAGGCGCAGCTGTCCTTGTTTTTCGGCGACGGTGAAATGCTTTTCTTCATAGCTGGGCGGGATGCCGGCGACATTCGGCTTGATCCAGATCTGCAGGAAATGCACCGGCGCCGTCGCCGAGTGGTTGAACTCGCTGTGGCGCACGCCGCTGCCTGCGCTCATCCTTTGCACATCGCCGTAATGCAGGACCGAGCCGGTGCCCATGCTGTCCTTGTGTTCCAGCGCGCCGTCCAGCACATAGGAAATGATTTCCATGTCGCTGTGGCCGTGCGTGCCGAAACCCTGGCCGGCTTTTACGCGGTCTTCGTTGATCACCAGCAGCGGCCCGAAGCCGGTATGCTCGGCGTCGAAATAATGGCCGAACGAAAATGTATGGTGCGAATTCAGCCAGCCGTGGTCGGCAACGCCGCGTTCCTCGCTTTTACGAATTTGAAGCATGGTTTTTCTCCGTCAATGACTGCAGGCGGCCCCATTTTTCACCATGAAGAATGATTGCGGCGGATGCAGTGTTGAAGCAACTGGAAGAAGTATGCGCGTTGCCAAATCAAAAGAAAAACGGAAAAAATAGGGGTGTATGTTCGAATTTATCGATCATTACGGAAATGCCTTTGTTCATGCGGTTCACGGGATGACGGGCTGATTATTGCAAACGTCTTGAAGACAGGGAAATCGGCATTGCAACATAAAATTCGAAAATGGATGGCCAAGTATAAATTATTGGCGACAAATACGTAGCCGGATGATGAAATTCGCAAAGGGGGAGAGGGGCCTTGCCGCATGTAAAAATCGGCAGGACAAAACAAAAAAGCCACCTGCATTTTCCGGTTGAGCGTTTCGTATTGTATGTTTTTCCGCTGAAGCGTTCATCGTGGAAATTTGATGACTCATCATTTCTCATCCAACCAAATTTCTCATCCAGCCAAACTGCATTGACGCCGGATCCAGTGCTCGCAAGATTACGCCTGCATCTGCCGGCTGCGAAAATTGACAGGGAAAATTGACAGGTATTTATTTCGCTAGTCGCTTGCTACTCTGAATGAGCACCATCACAGTGACGCGTATGTCGTGATCACTGAAGTGTTTTAGTTCGTCACTTTACTCAACTCATTCTAGGAGTTTAAAAATGTCAACTCAAACTGCCGCCGTTTCATGGGGAACCAGCTCGCCGTCGATCCGTGTTTATACGTCCAATGGCTCTACGATCTCTGAACGTTGCTACGACGGATCGAAGGGG
This sequence comes from Collimonas rhizosphaerae, assembly GCF_038896935.1. Classification (NCBI taxonomy): domain Bacteria; kingdom Pseudomonadati; phylum Pseudomonadota; class Betaproteobacteria; order Burkholderiales; family Oxalobacteraceae; genus Collimonas; species Collimonas rhizosphaerae. Next base: position 29,968 of record NZ_JBANDC010000024.1, on the reverse strand, counting down.
TGGTACACAGGCGCCTTTAAGCAACCAGGTGAAAATGCCTCTGCAACCAGCTGGTTGAACGGAAGCACCATCCATATCCGCGTCTATGCAACCACTGGTAGCCAAACGACCGAGTGGTGCTGGGATGGCGAGGGTTGGTACAAGGGCGCCTACACCGGCTAGTTTTGTGCCAATGAAGCGCGAAACAAATCAAATTCCGCGCGCTCATCGACAATAGGCGAGAGCCGGGTCTTGCAATGGCTCCAATGACGTTCGTTGCTGACCTGTTTTTTGCCTATAAATAAAATCAGCTCTTTAGCCCGTAAATTACTCTGGGCAAGGAGCTGATTCTTCATTCAAAACAGCCAAATCGAACACAGCGAATAGAGCAGTAATGATCTTGCCAATTCGAATTTTGCGGAACTGAGTGGGCGGCAAAGAAAAAGGCCCCCATTGCTGGGAGCCTTATCTGTACTGCTTATTCGTGGTAGGCCGTGCGGGATTCGAACCTGCGACCAACGGATTAAAAGTCCGCTGCTCTACCAGCTGAGCTAACGACCCGAAAGACCGCTATTATATGTAAAGTGCATATGAGCTGTCAAACCCATATGCACTTTTATTTGCACAATCCACAAAATTAAATTTTGCCGCTCACTTCAGCGTGGACAGCCGTTCCTTTGCAGTCTGGGCTGCCGGCGTGTTCGGATACTGCGACAGCAGCTGTTCCAGTGCGCGCTTGGACTGTGGCTTGTTCTTCAGCTCGGTATAGCTGCTGGAGATATTCAACAGTGCATCGGCGGCCTTGGGATTGTCGGCATATTTGGTGACAACCACTTGCTGTGCCGCAATCGCATTCTTGTAGTCGCGCAGGGCGTAATAGGCGTTGCCCAGCCAGTACTGCGCTGACGGCGCCAGGCCTGAATCGGGGCTGGACCGTATGAAATTCGAAAACGCCGTTGCCGCGGTTTTATAGTCGCCGGCCTTGAAGGTCGCCAGCGCTGCATCGTAGGCTTTCTGGTCGTTGGCGCCGATGCTGACTTCCTGGCCGTCGACGCTGACCTTTTGCGGCTCCAGCTTGCGCAAGCGGGTATCGAGGTCGACGTAGAAATCTTTCTGGCGCTGCTGGGTATTGGCCAGCTCGTTGGTCAGGACTTCGATCTGTCCGCGCAGCTTGGCGATTTCCTGGTTCAGGTGTTCATTCTGGTCGGACAGGCTCAAGGAGCTGGTCTTGTCTGCCTTGGTGTCGACCCTGGCATTCACCGCATCGATCTTGCTGCGTATATCCAAAATCGCCCGACGTGCTTCATCGTCGTCAAACAGCCCGGCGCGGGCGGTCGGAGCGGAAAAAACCGCGGCCAGCATGGCCGCAGTCATCGTGGCTTTGAAGAACGTCCGCATCATTATTGATAAACGATGTCGGAACGGCGGTTTTCAGCGTAGGACGCTTCGTCGCTGCCGAGAGCCTTAGGTTTTTCCTTGCCCAGCGAAACTGCTTCGACCTGGGTATCCGATACGCCCAGCAATACCAATGCCTTGCGCACTGCCTCGGCACGTTTTTGTCCCAGCGCCAGGTTGTATTCGCGGCCGCCGCGGTCATCGGTATTGCCTTGGATGATGATCTTGCGGTTCTTGTGGCTGTTCAGGTACTGGGCGTGCGCTTCGACCACGGACTTGAACTCGTCCTTGACGATGTAGCTGTCGAAGTCAAAGTAGATGCTGCGCTTGGAGAGGATGCCGCCTGGCTGGTTCAGCGGATCGCTGGAGCCGGCGTCAACCGTATTGACGGAACGGGTATCAGCGCCGGTAGCGCCGCTGTCGACGACCGGGACTGCCTTGTCGTCCAGCTTGACAGGGGACGAGCAAGCGGCCAGCAGGATGGCGCTGGCAATGACGAGGGCAAAGTTTCTGATATTTAGCATTTTTAATTCTCCAGAGTGGGAAACGAACGTCGATTCAAAGTAACTACGTGATTATTTCATGAAAGGACCCCAAGTAGGCTCCCGTATGTCGCCAGCTTGCATAGTTAAGCGCTGTTTTACGCGGCCGTCAACCGAGACCACTGCCAGCGAGCCGCGGCGGCCCGATTCGGTGGCGTACATGATGTATTTGCCGTTCGGCGAAAAACTCGGCGATTCATCCTTGACCGTATCCGACAAGCGCTGTTCCTGGCCGTTGGTCAGGTCCAGCGCATACAGCTGGAAGCGGCCGCCGCGCTGCGAAATATAAGCCAGCGTCTTGCCGTCGGGCGAAATGCGCGGGCTGATGTTGTAGGTGCCGCCGAAGGTCACGCGCTGGGCGTCGCCGCCGTTGGCGCTCATCTTGTAGATTTGCGGGCCGCCGCTGCGGTCGCTGGTGAAATAGATGTTCTGGCCGTCGGCCGAAAACTGCGGCTCGGTGTCGATGCCGTTGGTCTGGGTCAGGCGCCGCAAGCCGCCGCCGTCGGAGTTCACCACGTAGACCTGGGTCAGGCCGTCGCGCGCCAGTGCAATCGCCAGCTTGCTGCCGTCAGGCGACCACGACGGCGCCGAATTGCTGCCCTTGTAGTTGGCCACCACGATGCGCTGCTTGGTGATCAGGTTCTGCACATAGACCACCGGTTTCTTGGCTTCGAACGAAACATACGCAACCTTGGTGCCGTCTGGCGACCAGGCCGGCGAAATGATCGGTTCGTTGGAGCGCAGCGCGACCTGCGTGCCTTCGCCGTCGGAGTCGGCGACTTCCAGCCGGTATTCCTTGCCGGCCTTGATGATGTAGGCGATGCGGGTAGCGAAGGCGCCGCGCGCACCGATCAGTTTTTCATAGATGTCGTCGGCGATCTTGTGGGCGGTAACCCGCGTGTACTGTGGCGCGGCGGCCATCGCCAGGGCCGACAGCTGGGCCGATTTGACGGTGTCCATCAGACGGTAGCGGACATCGAAACGGCCATCGGCCAGGCGCTGCACGCTGCCGACCACCAAGGCGTCGGCGCCGCGCGCTTTCCAGTCGCCCAGGTTGACCTGGGTCGCTTCGGAGATGACGTCGCCGGTATCGATGATCTTGAAAAATCCGCTGCGCGCCAGGTCGGCCTTGATGATGGCGGTCACCTGTTGCGGCGCCAGGTCTTCGTTGCTGAAACCGGCAATCGCGATCGGAATCTGGGTAGCGCCGACGCCGGAGGTTTCGATACGCAATTGAGCATTCACCGGAGCGCTGAATACCAGCGCGCTAAGCGCTAGCCCGATGACCGCGAATATCTGGTGCAGTTTGTTTTTCATGGCTTACTGATCTTTCGGTTTATGGGTTCCGATGAAGCTGGACGGTACAGAACCCGTTTTGTCTTTTGGATAAGGCGCCGATTTCTCAATCGCTCGTTTGACCGCCTCGTCGAAACCGGACACCCCCGACGGTTTCCTGAGGCGTACGCTTGCTACCGAACCGTCCGGTAGCAGTTGGACATCAAATTCCGCTGCCGGGTTTCCAGCCAGCCCTTCGGGCACATTAAAGATGATGTTCGACTTGATCTTGCTGGCGACCTTTTGCGCATAGCCGGGATCGCCGCGCGGCCCTTGCGACTGAGCTGCGGTGCCGGTGCTGTTGGCAGCGCCGTTGCCCACGGCCTGGCCCAGCATGCGCTTCATTTCATCGCTGCGACGCTTGGTTTCGGCGGCGGCCTCGGTTGCTGCCTGCTTCTTCTTGGCATCGGCTTCAGCCTTTTTGGCAGTATCCAGCTTCTGCTTTTCCTGTGCCGCGGCCTTGTCCTTGGCGGCTTTTTGCTCGGCTTCAGCCTTCAGCTTGTCCTTGAGCTCATCCTCGGCTTGCTGTTTTTGCAATTTCTTCTGCTTTTCCAGTTCTTCCTGGCGCTGCAGGTCCTTGCGTTCCTGCTCTTTGCGTTTCTTTTCCTGTTCCAGCGCGATTTCCGGGTCCGGCAATGGCGGCGCCACCACCTTCGGCGGCGTGGTTTCCTGGATCACAGGTTCCGGCTTCGGCTCTGGCGTCGGCTGCGGCACGGGTTCCGGCGGCGTCGGCGCGGCGTCCTTGATCTGTGGATCCCAGATTTCAGCCTCGACCGCTATCGGCTGCGTGCTTTGCCAGTGGATGCCGAACCAGAGGAAGGCAAACAGGGCGGCGTGCACCGCCGCTGCAAGCAAGATGGCGCGTATGCTGCCGGGTTCTTTTGGTACGGAATACGGGGAGTTGCCTGTCATAACCAGATCGTCACTTTGTCGCCAGTCCGACGCGGTTAATGCCAAGCATCTTGGCTTCCGAAATGACCTTGATCACTTCGTCGTATTTAATATCCTTGTCGGCCGAAATCATCACCGGCATGTCGGGTTTGTCGGCATGCAAGAGCTGCAGCTTTTGCTTCAAGCCGTTCCTGGGCACGCTCTCGGCCTTGCTGGTGCCGCTTTTCTGGCCGTTGATGCGGACGCTGGTCAGGTCGCCGGGCTTGAGGGTGATCTCGATGTATTCGGTCGGCGGCGTCGCCGATTTCGCCGCATTCGGCAAATTGATCACGCTCGGGTTGGTCAGCGGCGCCGACACCATGAAAATCACCAGCAATACCATCATCACGTCGATGTACGGAACGACGTTGATGTCCGCCTTGAATTTGCGGGTGCGGCCGCCGCGCATGGATGAGGGGCCGGACATTAGCGCGCCTGACGTTGCAAGATGTTGGAGAATTCTTCGATGAAGCTCTCGAAGCGGATGGCCAGGCGATCGACATCATGCGAGAAACGGTTATAGGCAACCACCGCCGGAATCGCGGCGAACAGGCCGATCGCAGTGGCGATCAAGGCTTCGGCGATGCCGGGCGCAACCGCTGCCAGCGTTGCCTGCTGGACGTTTGCCAGGCCGCGGAACGCATTCATGATGCCCCACACGGTGCCGAACAGGCCGACATAAGGCGATACCGAACCGACCGAGGCAAGGAAAGCCAGGTGCGATTCCAGCGCATCCATTTCCCGCTGGTAAGCCGCGCGCATGGCGCGCCGGGCGCCGTCCAGCATGGCGGCGGAGTCGCCTGCGGCCTTGTTGCCGAGTGAAGCCTTGACCTTGTTGAACTCATCCATGCCGGCTTCGAAAATGCGTTCCAGCGCGCCGGTTTGTCCCGCACCTTTGCGGCGGTTCGAGGTGGCGTCCTGGTACAGGGTGGCGAGGTTGCCGCCGGACCAGAATGCGCGTTCGAATTCCTCGGTCTGCGAACGGGCGCTGCGGATCGCGAACATCTTGCGGAAAATGTAAGTCCAGCTCATCACGGAGACTGCCAGCAGCAGCGCCATGACCAGCTGTACTAACACTGAAGCATTGGTGATGAGGGTAATAAACGAAAGATCTTGGGTGACATTCATGGATAGCGGTCTTGAGGAATGGTCTTAGGTTTAAGTAAAAGACTTAAACGGTGAATTGTAATCGTAAAGTGCTTACCGCAAAATTAGCAATTGATGAAGAAATTGTTACCGGACGTTATCTCTGGCCCCGGGTTTATTGCAATGTTGCTCAGACCATGCCCGGCGCCGGAAGGTTCAAGGGTTGCCGCCGCGAACTATTTGGCTGAGTGCATTAAAGCAAGCTTTATGCCGCTGCCGGCACGGAATCAGCGGCGCCGGGCTTGATCTTGTGCAGCACCTGCTTGGGAATGGCTTGCGGCCGGAAGCTGCCGGCGTTCACGCAGGCCACGCTGATGCGGCCGGTGGCCAGCAAGGTTGGTCCATCCTCGCCGAGGCGCCAGGCTTGCTGGATGAAGTCGACCACCACGCGGCCGATGCGCTCGACCACCACGGTCAGCTGCAGCTCGTCGTCCAGCTTGGCCGGCGCATGATAGTCGACGCTGGTGCTTTTGACCACAAACATGACGCCGTCGGCCTGCTCCAGCGCGCGCTGGCCGACGCCGGCCGCGCGCAGCCATTCGGTGCGGGCGCGCTCGAAAAATTTCAGGTAGTTGGCATAAAACACCACGCCGCCGGTATCGGTGTCTTCGTAATAGACACGGATGCGCCAGCTGAAGTCTGGATGCGGGGCGGAGGTCGGGTTGCTCATCGTCTGGCTTGCTTCTGTCGTAGAGGGGAATCAGGAGGACGGGCTGCAGGCGGGAAGCGCGCTGCAGCCGTTTCGGCTTGGCCTGCGGCTCAGTTGCGCTTGATGCTCATGCCGGCGAAACCCTGGCAGGTCGGCATCATTTCGATGCGGTTGATGTTGATGTGGGGCGGCAGCGTCGCGACCCAGTAGGCGGTGTCGGCGATATCGCCTGGCGTCAGCGGCTGGGTGCCTTCATATACCTTGGCGGCCGCTTCGTCGTTGCCGCGGTAGCGCACGTTGGAGAATTCGGTGCCGCCGCACAAGCCCGGCGCGATATCGGTTGCGCGCACGCCGGTACCGACCAGGTCGGCGCGCAGGTTCAGCGTGAACTGCTTGACGAAAGCCTTGGTGGCGCCATACACGTTGCCGCCCGGATAGGGATATTCGCCGGCGATGGAGCCGAGGTTGATGACGGTGCCGCGCCCGCGTTCCACCATGCCGGGCAATACCAGGCGGGTCATGGTCACCAGGCCCTTGCAATTGGTTTCGATCATGGTTTCCCATTCTTCCAGCGAGGCTTGCTGCGCCGATTCCACGCCCAGCGCCAGGCCGGCGTTGTTGACCAGCACGTCGATTTCCTGCCATTCCGGCGGCAGCGCCACCAGCGCGCTGCTGATCGAAGCCTTGTCGGTGACGTCCATGACGATCGGCAGGACGGCCGCGCCCAGTTCAGCGGCCAGTTGGTCGAGCCGGTCCTTGCGGCGGCCGGTAGCGATGACCCGATGGCCGTTCTTGGTGAATTTACGTGCCATTTCGGCGCCGAAGCCAGCGGTTGCGCCGGTAATCAAGACAATCATGGTCAATGCTCCTGTCGTTGCGTATTGCGTTGCGGTGTTGGTCCAGCCGGAAATTGTAGCCCAATTTGGCGGGCCGCCATTGCCTATCGCAGAACGGCGGCCCGGTATTGGCCTTGGTGCAGGCCGCACCAGAACGTGGCACAGGAACCGGCCCCGGTTTTGACCCGGCAAGATCGCCGCTGGTATCGATGCCCGGCGTTGCCGGGAAACGTGGCGTGGCACAAATATTGCTGAGCAGCATTTTTCACTGCTGTCTACGATAAGGGTTATAAAACAATGAGACCTGGTTCCTCGAATCTGACCTGCGCGATTGCTGCGGCCGCAGCAACTTCCACCTTGCTGCTGGCGACAGCGACGGCCGCCGCGCAACAGCTGCCTGCCGGCGCCGATCCGGCCGCCGCGCCCGAAGTGAAAAAAACGGCGAAGCAGAGCGAGCAGATTGAAGCGGTGGTGGTGACGGCGCAAAAGCGCAAGGAGGACGCCAGCAAGGTGCCGCTCAGCATTTCGGTGATCAGCGGCGAGGAATTGCAAGCCGCCCACATCAACAACTTTGCCGACGTCACGCGGGCCATGCCGAATATCTCGTTCTCGGGCGCCAGCGGCGCGGGCGCCGGCCTCAGCAATATCGAAATCCGCGGCATCAGTTCGGCCGCCGGTTCGGCTACCGTCGGCGTCTATCTCGACGACGTTTCGATGACCACCCGCAACCTGTACAGCATGGGCAGTTCCGAACCGAAGTTCTTCGACATCGACCGCATCGAAGTGCTGCGCGGCCCGCAGGGAACGCTGTATGGCGCCAGTTCGATGGGCGGCACCATCAAGTTCATCAGCAACCAGCCCAACCTGAAGGAGCGCGAAGCCAGCGTCTATTCCGAAGTGTCGGGGACCAAGGGCGGCGGCACCAACTACACCGTCAACGGCGTCGTCAACCAGCCCCTGATCCCGGGCGAACTGGCGCTGCGCATCGGTATCCAGACCGGCCATGAAAGCGGCTATATCGACCAGGTATCGCCAACCACAGGCAATGTGATCGCTTCCGGCATCAACTCCCAGGATTCAAGCGTGGTGAAACTGGCCATGAAATGGCAGCCGACCCGCAACCTGAGCATCACGCCCTCGGTGTTCTACCAGGAAGTCAATTCCAAGGATATCGATGCCTCCTACCTGGCCCTGCCCAAGAACCAGACCAGCAAGCTGGTGCGCGAACCGGGCAACGACCGCCTGCTGGTGCCCAGCCTGACCGTCAACTACGACATGGGCAAGGCTGACCTGGTGTCGGTTTCCAGCTTTTACCAGCGCACCTTCAACCGCACCCAGGACGGCACCACCGTCAACAACCTCGGTTCCGCGGTGCCGGACACGCCGCCCGGCCTGGCGGCCGCGATCGGCGCCTTGCCGTCGGCGGTATACCTGCAGAACCAGGTGCGGCAGTTCTCGCAGGAATTCCGGGTCGCCTCCAAGCCGTATGACCAGAACGTGTCGCCTTTCACCTGGCTGGGCGGCGTCTATTACGCCAACCTGCACACCAATGTCACCGACAACGAGCCGATCTTCGGCCTGAACGCCACTTACGCCGCGTTCGGCGCCAATCCGGCCGATCCGGGCCAGCTCGGGATCGCTTTCCCGAACGATAATTCCTACTTCAGCGAGCGCCACTACCGTACCGAGCAGAAAGCGGTGTTCGGCGAGCTCAATTACTATTTCGTGCCGACCCTGCACGGCACCGTCGGCCTGCGTTACCTGCAAGCCACCGACAGCCTGAGCCGCAACGGCGACGATTACTGGAACGGCGGCCCGACCAGTTCATCGGTCAGCAGCAGTTCTTCCAAGCTCACGCCAAAGTTTTCGCTGATCTGGGAAGTCGATCCCAACAACACCGTGTACACCTCGGCCACCGAAGGATTCCGGCTGGGCGGCAATACCCGTCCGATCCCGGCCTCGCTGTGCGCCTCCGACTTCGCCAATCTCGGCATCACCGAGGCGCCGACTTCGTTCAAGTCCGACAAGCTGTGGAGCTATGAACTGGGCAACAAGTCGCGCCTGCTGGGCAACCGCCTGTCGGTCAACGCTTCCGTGTTCTATATCCAGTGGGATGGCCTGCAGCAGGATATCCAGCTGCCGGGCTGCGGCTTCGATTATGAAACCAATGTCGGCAAGGCCAAGAGCTACGGCGCCGAGTTCGAGATCAAGGGCAAGCCGACTTCCAACATCTTGCTCGGCCTGTCCGGCGGCTACACCAAGGCCACCCTGTCGTCCGACGTGCCGTCGCTGAAAGCGCACGCCGGCGATCCGATCCAGGGCGTGCCTAAATACAACGTGAGCCTGACCGGCCAGTACTCCTTCAACCTGCCGGGCGACTATTACGGCTTCGCCCGCGCCGCCGCGCACTGGACCGGCAGCAGCCACGGCACCCTGGTGGCTACCGACCCGGATTACCAGCGTCCGGCCTACAGCACCGTCGATGCTAGCGTCGGCGCCACCTATGACCGCTGGGAGCTGACCTTGTTTGTCAAGAATTTAACCAACAGCGACAAGGTGATCCAGCGTCCGAACGTGCAATCGGTATCGGAAGGCTACCGGGTCGCGCCGCGCACCATAGGCGTCAGCCTGGCGGGCAAGATATAAATATCTGCAATAATTATCTTTTTGGCAGGTTTCGTGCAAGAGCCGTCCTCCGGGACGGCTTTTTTTATTCCGCCTCAAGGCCTACGCCCAATCTTGCCCAAACCAGGTGCTTCGCTTACAATAGCCGCACCATTTCGTCTCACGTGACTGGCGAAAAAACCGGACCGCGCGGATTCATAAGATCGCGGCGGCTTCGGCAAAAGGTGGGCATCCACCGGGAAGCGTGAGATTTCATCCGCCGTGCGCCTGGGCAGCCCTAATGGAAAGTACGACTGAGGCTGCCGCATTTCCCCTTATCCTGGCCCTCATTCGATTTAGGCACACCCTTATCGTTTGGAGTATCACATGTTCGAAAAAAACCATACCATCGCCAATGTCGATCCGGAATTGTGGAGCGCCATCCAGAAAGAAAACCACCGCCAGCAAGAACACATCGAGCTGATCGCGTCGGAAAACTACACGTCGCCTGCCGTCATGGAAGCGCAGGGCACCCAGCTGACCAACAAGTACGCCGAAGGTTATCCAGGCAAGCGCTACTACGGCGGCTGCGAATTCGTCGACATCGCCGAGCAGCTGGCGATCGACCGCGTCAAGGAACTGTTCGGCGCCGAAGCCGCCAACGTCCAGCCTAACTCCGGCTCGCAAGCCAACCAGGGCGTATTCTTCGCCATGCTGAAACCAGGCGACACCATCATGGGCATGTCGCTGGCGGAAGGCGGCCACCTGACCCACGGCATGGCATTGAACATGTCCGGCAAGTGGTTCAACGTGGTGTCCTACGGCTTGAACGAAAAAGAAGAAATCGACTACGAAGCATTCGAGCGCCTGGCGCACGAAAAGAAGCCGAAGCTGATCATTGCCGGCGCTTCGGCCTATGCGCTGCGCATCGATTTCGAGCGCATGTCCAAAGTTGCCAAGGCAGTCGGCGCTTATTTCATGGTCGACATGGCGCATTACGCCGGCCTGATCGCTGCGGGCGAATACCCGAACCCGGTGCCGCATGCCGACTTCGTGACTTCGACCACCCACAAATCCCTGCGCGGCCCGCGTGGCGGCATCATCCTGATGAAGGCCGAATTCGAGAAAGCCATCAACTCGGCGATTTTCCCAGGCATCCAGGGTGGTCCGCTGATGCACGTCATCGCCGGCAAGGCAGTGGCGTTCAAGGAAGCGCTGACGCCGGAATTCAAGACTTACCAGCAGCAAGTCGTGAAGAATGCCGACGCTTTGGCGAAAGCACTGATCGCGCGCGGCCTGCGCATCGTTTCCGGCCGTACCGAATCGCACGTGATGCTGGTCGACCTGCGCGCCAAGAAGATCACCGGCAAGGAAGCCGAAGCGATCCTGGGCGCGGCGCACATGACTTGCAACAAGAACGCGATTCCTAACGATCCGGAAAAGCCGTTCGTCACATCCGGCATCCGTGTCGGCAGCCCGGCGTTCACTACCCGCGGTTTCAAGGAAGCGGAAGCGACCAAGGTCGGCAACCTGATCGCCGACGTGCTCGACAATCCGCATGACGCAGCGACCATCGAACGGGTCAAGGCCGAAGTCAAGAAACTGACCGACGCTTTCCCGGTATATGCAGCTTGATGCTTGAAACACCGGTTGCCGATGCGCTGCAGAGCCTGTCGGTAAGCGGCTAGAGCCATGGGCCCGGCGCAGCTTGAACTCTGCACGGGCCCATGCGCCATGTAACGCCGGTTTGTTTCAAATCGGCGCATGGCCGCAAAAAGGAATAATGTAGAGATGGAACTGCCGACACAGCCTGTTGCAATCACTTTCGGATTACCGCCATCATGAAATGTCCATTCTGCCAGCATGAAGAAACCCAGGTGCTCGACACGCGGGTGTCGGAAGAGGGCGACTCGATTCGCCGCCGGCGCCGTTGCATGCAATGCGACAAACGTTTCACCACTTTCGAACGGATAGAACTGGCGATGCCGGTGATCGTCAAAAAGAACGGCAGCCGCACCGATTTCGATCCGCTCAAGCTGCGCGCCAGCCTGATGCTGGCCCTGCGCAAGCGGCCGGTGTCGGTCGAGGCGCTGGACGAAGCCCTGCAGCGCATCAAGGAAAAACTGCTGTCGAGCGGCGAGCGCGAAGTGCTGTCCGGCCATGTCGGCGAGCTGGTGATGCGCGAGCTCAAGCGCCTGGACAAGATTGCGTATATCCGTTTCGCCTCGGTCTACAAGAGTTTTGAGGATGTGGCGGAATTCCAGAACATGATCGAAGAATTCTCCGGGCCGCCAAGCCGCAGGAAATAAATCCTGCAGGAAGTCATTTCTTAAATACGCTAGCGCCGGCCTGTCCGGCGCTATTTTTTTGTCAGAATGATTGATGAAAATGAAATGAATACTACCTGGCCAGGAGCGCCTTATGCATTTGCTGCGAACGTCCATGCGCGTGATTGCGCCCGATGCGGGCCTGACCCTGATCGAAGCCATGATCGCGCTGGCAATCGCCGGCATCTTGCTGAGCCTGGCGGCGCCAGCCATGCGAGGGTTCCTGGTCCAGAACCGGCTGGCCGCAGACACCAGCCAGCTGGTTGCCGCGCTGACGCTGGCGCGCAGCGAAGCCATCCAGCGCGGCCGCGGGGTGCAGGTGTGCCGCAGCATAGACGCCGACACAGCCGCCGCCGCATGCAGTGCGGCCGCTACGGCCAAGCGCGCCGCCGACGACTGGGGCGCCGGCTGGCTGGTGCAGGTGGCCGACAGCGGCCAGATCCTGTCGCGGCAGGGGGCGCTGGATGACAGCAGCCAGGTCGCCGCCACCAGGAAAACGATCACCTATAACAGCGGCGGCAACGCCAGCAGCAGTTTCGCCAAGCTGGCCGTCAGCCACAACGGCGAGTTCGCGCGCACGGTATGCATCTCCAGCACCGGCCGCATCAGCGTAAAGCCTGACACTGCCGAATGCTGAATCCTGCATCCATCTGCAACAGGCAAGCCGGACTTTCGATGGTGGAATTGCTGGTGGCGCTGGCGATTGCTTCCGGTTTGCTGCTGCTGTGCACGTCGCTTTATCTCGGCAGCAAAGCCAGCTTCCGTTTGAACGAGGATAAACGGCGGCTGCACCAGGACGGCAATTACGCCATGGTCCTGATGGAAAGGGATCTGCGGCAGGCAGGGTTTGGCAACCTGGCCAGCGCCGCGCCCGGAGCTGCGCCCATCACCGATTTCATCCTGGCCGACGGCGCGCCGGCCCAGGGGCTGCGCGGCTGCGAGCATGGTTTCGTCAAGCCGCTGGGGCCCGGAGGCAAGGATTTCTCCTGCAGCACGGCGCCCGGGATGGCCGCTTTCGAAGTCCGCTACCGGACGGATGACTACCCCGATCCGGCCAGCGGCGCCGGCGTCGATTGCCATGGCGCGGGAGTGGCGTCGAATGCAGTGCCGCCAGGCCATCCGGCGTACATGCTGGCGCCGTCCGTCACCATCGCCAGCAATCATTATTTTGCTGCGGTGCACGCCGGCAGCGGCGCCAGCTCGCTTTATTGCCAGGGCAACGGCAGCAACAACGCGCAGCCGATCGTCAATAATGTCGAGGACATGAGGCTGACATACGGCGTGGCGGCAGTTGGCGACACGACGCCGCGCCAGTTCTTGAACGCAACCCAAGTGACGGCCTTGTCTGACGACCAGCTGCAGAACTGGGAGCGGGTCGTCAGCGTCAGCCTGTGCCTGCAGTTGCATGGAGAAATCCAGCTGGCCACCGGCCCGCAGCGCTACGTCGACTGCAGCGGTACGGCCAGGCTGGCAGGCGACCGCCGCTTGCGGGCGGTATTCAAACGGGTGGTTACCTTGCGCAACCGCGCCGCGGCGAGCCTGGCGCCGCCTTGAAGCCGGCAATACCCGGCATCGCATTTTAATTAACGATGGCGTCGGCATATTTTTGTACAATCAACGCATCTATCCTTTCTCACGGCTTTCACATGATTTCCAGGTTTTTTCCATGAGCGCGGCTGAACAGTTGATGTCGCAAGCCCTGCAGCTCGCCGAAAACGGCCTGCTGTCAAGTGCGCCGAATCCCGCCGTCGGCTGCGTGATCGTCAAGGACGGCCAGGTCATCGGCAGCGGGTTCACCCAGCCGCCGGGCGGTAACCACGCCGAGATCCAGGCGCTGCAGGATGCTGCCGCCAAGGGCCACGATGTGCGCGGCGCCACCGTCTACGTCACGCTCGAGCCTTGCAGTCATTTCGGCCGCACGCCGCCTTGCGCCGATGCCTTGGTGCAGGCCGGCGTAGCCAAGGTAGTTGCGGCCATAGGCGATCCCAATCCGCTTGTGGCGGGGCAGGGCATGGCGCGCCTGCAGGCGGCAGGGGTCGCGGTCGAATCGGGCGTCCTGGCGGCGCAGGCGCGCGAGCTGAATATCGGGTTCTTCACGCGCATGCAAACCGGCAAGCCCTGGGTCAGGCTGAAAGTGGCCGCCAGCCTGGACGGCAAGACCGCGCTGCATAACGGCCTGAGCCAGTGGATCACCTCGCAGGCGGCACGCGACGACGGCCACATGTGGCGCGCCCGCGCCGGCGCCATCCTGACCGGCATCGGCACCGTGAAAGAAGACAATCCGCAGCTGACGGTGCGCACCGTGCCGCCGGTGTCGCGGCAACCGCTGCGGGTGATCGTCGACAGCAAGCTGAGCATCAGCCCGGACGCAAAAATCCTGGTGGGCGGCGGCAACCTGGTGTTCAGCGCTGCCGCCAATCCGGAAAAACAGGCTTTGCTGGAGCAGCAGGGCGCTGAAGTGGTGGTGCTGCCGAACGCCGCCGGCAAGGTCGATTTGCCGCAAGTCATGCGCGAACTCGGCAAGCGCCAGATCAATGAATTGCATGTCGAAGCCGGCTCCAAGCTGAACGCCTCGCTGATCCGCGAACATTGCGTCGACGAATTGCTGGTTTACCTGGCGCCCTCGATCCTGGGCGACGGCCGCGGCATGTTCAGCCTGCCGGCGCTGGAAAACCTGGATGACAAGTTAAGCCTGAAATTTCATGAAATCAAGCAGATAGGCGAGGATTTGCGTATCCTTGCACGATTCCGTTAATTTTTTATATTGCCATCATGTTCACTGGTATCGTCGCCGCCGTCGGCAAAATCACTTCCGTCAAACCGCTGGGTTCCAGTACCGATGATGGAGTCCGGCTCCAGATCGACGCAGGCGCCCTGTCGCTGGCCGATGTCGCGCTGGGCGATTCGATTTCCCTCAACGGCGCCTGCATGACCGTGGTCGAAAAGAGCGCCGGCAGCTTTGAAGTCGACGTTTCGCGCGAAAGCCTGAACCGTACCGTCGGCCTCGACGCCACCGGCGAAGTGAACCTGGAAAAGGCCCTGACCCTGGCCGACCGCCTGGGCGGCCACCTGGTGTCGGGCCATGTCGACGGCCTCGGGCTGGTGCAGAAATTCGAGCCGGTGGGCGAGTCCTGGGAGCTGGTGATCAAGGCTGCGCGCGATCTTGCCAAATATTTTGCCTACAAGGGCTCGGTGGTGGTCAACGGCGTCTCGCTGACGGTCAACCGGGTCGACGATGTGGCCGATGGCTGCCTGTTTTCGATCAACCTGATTCCGCACACGATTGAAGTGACGTCGCTGAAACATCTGCAGGTCGGCAAGCAGGTCAACCTGGAAGTGGACCTGATCGCACGCTATGTGGAACGCATGCTGAGCGTCGACCAGGGTGCGGCTTCTTAAAGCATCCCGGAATGCGCCCATGAAAAAAGCTATCGCACCGCAGCTGTTGCTGCTGCTGATTGCGCTGGTTGCATGGTTTTCCATCGCCGCGCAATTTTCCATTTCGATCCCGATCCTGGTGGCCAAGGGCATGACCTACGGCGAGGCCGTCTGGCGCATGTTCGGCTACCTGACCATCCTTACCAATGTCCTGCTGGCGGTGTGCTGCACGCTGCTGCTGCTTCAGCCTGATTCCGCGTCCGGCCGGTTTTTCTCACGGCCCGGGGTGCTCACCGCGATGGCCCTGTACATCATCTTTGTCGGCCTTGGCTACAACCTCCTGCTGCGCAACCATGCGCCGTTTACCGGCCTGCACAGGCTGTCGGACGAGGGTTTGCACACCGTGGTGCCGTTGCTGTTCGTGTCGTACTGGCTGCTGTTCGCGGTCAAGAGCGGCCTGCAGGCAAAAGACAGCCTGCTGTGGCTGGTCTACCCGCTGGCTTATTTCGTGATGGCAATGGTGCGCGGCAGCTTGTCGGGTTTTTATCCCTATCCGTTCCTGAATGTCCTCCAGCTCGGTTATCCGCGGGTGATGGCCAATGCCGCCATGCTATTGGTGGGATTTTTCCTGATCGCAATGGCCTTGGTTGCGATTGCCCGTTACAGGCGTCAGGACTTGGCGATCGATTAAGCCCGGGTGTACGAAAAAAGCCACAGTTCATATACAGCGATACATGTTGTTACAGGCCTTACGACTTGTACGTAGCGCCACCTTCAAAAATTAGGTTAAATATAGTCATGTTTAACTCAAAGCCATCGAGAATTGCCATGAAAAACCCCATGCGCGTTGCCCTGTTCGGAATGCTTGCTGTCGGCATGTTCGCGGCGGCCCCGGCGTTTGCCGGAGCACATTGGTCGGTGAATATCGGTGTGCCTGGCCCCGCCTACTACGCACCGCCGCCGGTCTACTATGCGCCGCCACCGGTTTATTACGCACCGCCGCCGCCCGTGTATGTGCGGCCGCCTCCGGTCGTGGTGTATGGCGCCCCTGGCTACTATCCGCCGGCTTATTACGGCCGTCCGGGATACTGGCGCGGTGGCCGCGGCTGGCATGACCATTACTGGCATGACCGCGGCTGGCGCCGTTGATTAGAATCAGGTCACGCTGCCGGTCGGCAGCGTGACTAAAAACAGACACGCTGCAATTTACTGTATGCATATACAGTAGTTATGGTACAGTGCAATTCCCTTCAACGAGATTGGAATTGCTGCCATGACGAACTTGGACATTACCTCCGGCTCCCGCTTTGGTATGGAGTCTACCCCTTCCTCAATCCTGATGCGCTTCGGCAAGCGTGAGCTGTTCATCTGCCGCGATTTCTACAAGCGCCTCTATCGAAGCAATCCCGTGGTCGAATGCAACGCCGGCATCCAGGCTGGCCATCTCGAAATATTGCTGTTTCGCAAATGGCTGGTAGTCATGTCGAAAGCGCACTGAAGCGATTGCCGCATGTCCCCGATTGTTTCCCGATTGCATATTTTGCGTAATTGAAACAAATGTTCTAGCCCGCCACATGGCGTGATTCTCCCGCAGCTGTTAAATTTGTTGCCGTTGGCTTGTCCAGGCACATAAATATAACCAGAGCGGGAGACGCACAGTGAGCGATGAGTTCGACTTCGTGGTGATAGGCGGCGGTTCGGCCGGCAGTGTCATGGCAGGCCGCCTGACGGAAGATCCTGGAATATCGGTATGCTTGCTGGAAGCCGGCGGCAGCGGCGACAGCTGGGTGGTGAAGATGCCGGTCGGCGCGGTTGCCATGGTGCCGACCCGGATCAACAACTGGGCGTTCGAGACCGTGCCGCAAGCCGGCCTCGACGGCCGCCGCGGTTACCAGCCGCGCGGCAAGGCGCTGGGCGGATCATCGGCCATCAACGCCATGGTCTATATCCGCGGCCATCGTTCCGATTACGATCATTGGGCCCGGCTCGGCAATAGCGGCTGGTCGTTCGACGATGTGCTGCCCTATTTCAAGAAATCAGAGCATAACGAACAGTTTGCCAACGCCTGGCACGGCCAGGACGGGCCTTTATGGGTCAGCGGCCTGCGCAGCGACAACCCGATCCAGCAGCACTACCTGGAAGCCGCGCGCCAGGCCGGTTATCCGCTGAGCGCGGATTTCAACGCCGAGCAGCAAGAAGGTCTCGGCGTTTACCAGGTCACGCAGAAAAACGGCGAACGCTGGAGCGCCGCGCGCGCTTACCTGATGCCGCACCTGGGACAGCGCAGCAACCTTAGGGTGGAGACCGGCGCCTATGCCGAACGCCTCGTCATCGAGCAGGGACGGGCGGTCGGCGTTGAAGTCCGGCAGGGCGGCACGTTGCGTGTGCTGCGCGCCCGGCGCGAAGTGATCCTGGCCGCCGGCGCTTTCCAGTCGCCCCAGCTGCTGATGCTGTCAGGCATCGGCGACGGCACCGAACTGCGCAAGCTGGGCATTCACGTGCAGCACCACTTGCCGGGCGTCGGCAAGAACCTGCAGGATCATCCCGACTTTGTGTTTTGCCATCAGTCCGACAGCCTGGACACCTTCGGCATTTCCGCCGGCGGCGCGCTGCGCATGTTCAAGGAGCTGCAGCGCTACCGCAAGGAAAGGCGCGGCATGTTGAGCAGCAATGTCGCCGAATGCGGCGGTTTTTTAAAGACCCGGCCGGATTTGCCGGCGCCGGACCTACAATTGCATTTTGTCGTCGGCTGCCTGGAGAACCATGCCCGCAAGCTGCGCTGGGGACACGGTTTCTCCTGCCATGTCTGCCTGCTGCGGCCGAAAAGCGTGGGACACGTCAGCCTGCGCAACACCAATCCGCAGGACGCGCCGCTGATCGACCCCAAGTTCCTGGACCATCCGCAAGACCTGGAAGACATGGTGGCCGGCTTCAAGGCCACCCGCAAACTGCTTGAAGCGCCGGCGCTGGCCGCCTACAGCACGCGCGACATACGCACCGCAGGCGTGCAGTCGGACGAACAGATACGCGCCATCCTCAGGCAGCACGTCGATACGGTCTACCACCCTGTGGGCACCTGCAAGATGGGCGTCGACCAGGCCGCCGTGGTGGATCCGACCTTGCGGGTGCGCGGCATCCAGGGCCTGCGGGTGGTCGATGCCTCCATCATGCCGACCCTGATCGGCGGCAATACCAATGCCCCCACCATCATGATCGCCGAGAAAGCGGTGGATTTCATACGGCAAGGGCGATGACGGCAAAGGCGCCGGCAGCGACGAATATCGCTGCCGCTACGCGAAAACAGCCTGACAAGGCAAGCGGCATATGCGCCTGTTGGCGCAAAACAACGCTATGTTGCGGCGCATGATGACGGTTAAAGTTTTTTGGCTCAGTATCGCTTCACGCAAAAAAGAGTCCATCTCTCTAGAGGTGAGGAGACAGGGAAGCCCGCATCGTTAAAGATAGCGGGCTTTTTATATGGTGGAGCCGGTTCGGCGGCGAGAGTGATATTCACGAAACTTATATAAGGAATCAGAAATAAGAATTGGCAATAAACCCTCCGTTTTTATATGCTGCGATGCATCAACACAGTCTATTTAACCGGAGCCCTGCCATGACTTTCGTTCAAACCCTGCCTTTAATCGCCGTTGTCGCCGCCTTTGCCCTGCGTTTCTACCTGTCGAAAAAAATCGGCAACAACCAGAAGTAATTCCCGGCCGGCAGCCCGGCTGCCCAGCCGGACGTGTTTATCCCGGCACAACCGCGGTCCGCATCACCGGATACAGGTTAAAGCGCTCATCCCACGAAGAATGACGGCGCGCGAAGAACTCCAGCCGCGCCGCCGGATCTTTGGCAAACGCCGGATCGTCGGCCAGTTTCTGCTTGAACTCGGCCGCCAGCGCCGGATCCGCCGCCAGCTGTTCGCGCGCGACATCTTCCGCCACATACGCTTCCATATACTCCTTCTTCTCGAAGGCATTGTTGAAACGGCCCCAAGCCGCCAATGAGTCTGGCGCCTGCGGTTCCAGCAACGCCATCACCAGCCGCGCCTTGGCCTGGGCTATCGGCACGAACAGGGCGCCGGCGCCGAGGTCGCGCGTTTCGCTGTGCCAGGCGCCTTGCAACTTGAGCAACTGGTGGCTTTCCATCGGTTGCGCATCGAAGGCGGTCTTGGTGGCGCGGAAAGTTTCCAGCGTTACCCGGTTCAGCGCCGCCGGCAGCACGCGGAAAGCAATGCCGTGCTGCTGCAGCTTTTGCCCGACCCAGGCAGCGTGCGCCGCCGGCACCAGGTAACCGGCCTGCGGCGCGTTGACGCTGAGGTCCGGCTGCAGGTCGTCGCGCACCGTCACATTCCAGATCTGCGGCTTGCTTTCGTCGTAGCGTGTCATCAGCGCGCCCGAAATATCCGACTGGGTGCGCGTATATTCATAACCGCGGAACGCCACCGGACGGGTCTTCTCGCTCGCCTCGTAAGTCAGCGCAACCGGCTGGCCGCCCAGCCTGGCGGCGCGCAGGTCGGCCTGCTGCGCATTCTTCAGCCAGGCGTCGCCGTGCGCGGCGATCTGCGCCATGATCGAGACAATGGTGTTGTGCGTGATGCGCACCCGGGTCGGATAATCTTTCCAGGAGTGGGTTTCCACCAGCATGCCGAAGCGGTTGCGCAGATGGAAATAGCCGGTTGAAAAACGCGGCGGCGAGACGCCGTCGACAAAACCGGAACTGGGATCGTCGTCAACCTTGAACGACATGTAGAACGGCAGCGGCAGCGAACCCTGCTTGCTCAAATCGCTGATGACAGCGTCGCGCAAAGCCTCGCCGTCCTTGCGCTGGGCGAGGTCGCTGGCGTGCACCGGTTCGACCTGGATCGAAACGTCGTGCTCGAACTTGGCGCCGTCGGTGACATGCAGGTCGATATACGCCAGCGGATCCCAGCGGTTGACCAGCTGCAGCATGGCCTGCATTTCCGGCGCGTCGGCCTTCGCGTAGTCGCGGTTCAGGTTGAAGTTCTGGCCGGTGGTGCGCCAGCCCATTTCTTCCGGGCCGCGCTGGTTCGGACGGTTCCAGCGGCCAAAGCGCTCATGGCCGTCGATATTGAACACCGGCACGAAGACCAGCACCTGCTTGTCCAGCACGCTATTGGCGGAGGTATCCTGCAACGCTTCACGCAAGGCCAGGAAACCGGCATCCTTGCCATCGATCTCGCCGGCGTGGATGCCGCCCTGTATCAGCAGCACCGGCAGGTTGCGCTTGTGCGCGGCTTCCGCGGTCAAGGCGCCGCTGCGCGAGGCGATCAGCGCCAGCATCGGCCGGCCTTCCGGCGTACGGCCGAACTCGGTGCAGCGCACCTGCTTCGGATAGGCTTTCTGGAAAGCGGCGCAGAGCGCGATGACTTCTTCGTAGCGGCCGGTTTTCTGGAAACCGGAACGCTCGGCGACCGTGCTCAGGGCAGGGTCGGCGGCGTGGGTGAAGGGAGTGGCGG
This sequence comes from Collimonas rhizosphaerae, assembly GCF_038896935.1. Classification (NCBI taxonomy): domain Bacteria; kingdom Pseudomonadati; phylum Pseudomonadota; class Betaproteobacteria; order Burkholderiales; family Oxalobacteraceae; genus Collimonas; species Collimonas rhizosphaerae. The sequence continues at coordinate 9,368 of NZ_JBANDC010000024.1, read as the reverse complement.
AGAGGGTAAGCAGGGCGGACAGCACGGCAGAACGCAGCATGAATCAAGCTCCAACGGTTAGGTGACGGACAACAAAATGATGGAGGGATTCTAGCGCGCCTGCGAGAATATTGCTTAGTGGCATCTGGTTGTTTGCCTGTCACCACCCCGGCTGCAATCGGGAGCGGTGCAGCGCATCTCAGCCGGCCGCACGCCGCCAATGTGCCCGCAGACAAACCTCCAGCGTTTCATCGCTGACGCTGGCCGGATCCTCGCAGGCTGATGGTGAAGTTAGCGGGAAAAAAGAGCGTTGATTTCGCCTGCCGCAAGCATGCCGTCGCCCATGGCGCCGAAGCTGCCCTGGCCGAGCGCCTCGCCGGCGATCCGGTGCAGCAGGCCAAGCGCCGACTGCATGGGGCCGCAGCCAACACTGATGCGCCGCACGCCGGCCTGCCTGAACACATCGACCGCGGGCGCGCCGGCATAACCGGCGTAGATATTCACCGGCAGAGGGATTGTTTGCGTGAAGCGGGCGATCTCTTCGATGCGCGCCAGGCCCGGCACGAAGATGCCGTCGGCGCCGGCCGCCGCATACATCTGCGCGCGCCGCACCGTGTCTTCATAACGCGCAACAGGATCATCGTTGGCGACAAAATAGGTGTCGCTGCGAGCATTGATAAACAGCCGCGCATCCATCTGCGCCAGCATCTTGCGCAGCGCGCCTATGCGCTCGCACAGGATTTCCGGCGGCGCCAGCTGGCGCGTGCCGGGCAGTACGCCGTCTTCGATGTTGATGCCGGCCACGCCCATCCCTGCCAATGCTCGTACTACATCGCACACTTCCTCGGTGCTGCGGCCGAAACCGCGCTCGATATCGACGCTCACCGGCACGCCGGCGACCCGGCAGATGCGGGCGCAGGCAGCCAGCAGTTCAGCCGCCGGCATCTGCTCGCCGTCGGCGTAACCGGCGGCCCAGGCCATGCCGGCGCTGGTGGTGCCGATGGCCGGGGCGCCGGCGCGTTCGAGGATGCGGGCGCTGACGGCATCCCAGGCATTCAATAAAGTCAGCGGCGCAGGGCCGAGGTGCAGCTGGTGAAAGGCGTTGGCATGCTGCTGGGCGGCGCTGGATTGCATGGTTTTCTCCATTTGATTACGTTGTAGAATGAAATCGAGTGTAGGAGGGAGGCAGCTTTAAAACTTGGAAAAAACTGCTGTTCCCGACCCGTGGCGCAAAATCAACCATACGGATTGCAATTCCAGCAATGAAAACTTTGCTTTTACCTTCAGGCGTCGCCATCCCCGCATTGGGACAGGGAACCTGGTACATGGGAGAAGACCCGGCGCAAAAAAAGCGTGAAGTCGACGCGCTGCGGCTAGGCATGGAGCTCGGCATGACGCTGGTCGACACCGCCGAGATGTATGCCGACGGCGGCGCCGAGAAAGTCGTGGGCGAGGCCATTGCAGGGCGCCGCGACGAGGTCTTCCTGGTCAGCAAGGTCTATCCGCACAACGCCGGCAGGCGCAGCATGCAGGCCGCCTGCGAACGCAGCCTGAAGCGGCTCGGCAGCGACCACATCGATCTCTACCTGCTGCACTGGCCCGGTTCGGTGCCGCTGGCGGAAACGCTGGAAGCGTTCGAGTCGCTCAAGAAGGCCGGAAAAATACGCGATTTCGGCGTCAGCAATTTCGACCGCGACGGCATGCAGGAAGCAAGCGAATTGCCCGGCGGCGCAGAGGTCGCGGTCAACCAGGTGCTGTACAACCTGAAGCGGCGCGGCGTCGAATGGGATTTGCTGCCGTGGTGCCGCGAGCGTGCGATACCGGTGATGGCGTATTCGCCGCTGGAGTCTTCCGCCAACGAACAGCGGCGCTTGCTCGGCAACCCGCATCTGCTGGCGGTCGCGGCAAGGCACGCAGCCAGCCCGGCGCAGATCGCGCTGGCCTGGCTGCTGCAGCAAGAGCAGGTGATCGTCATTCCCAAGGCAGTCGATCCGGCGCATGTGCGCGAGAACCGCGCGGCGCTTGATGTCATGCTTACGGCGCAGGACCTGGCGGAGCTTGACCAGGGGTTTCCGCCGCCGCGGCATGGCAGCGCGCTGGATATGAGATAAGCGTTTTTCTAAAAAACCACTGAGAGGCACACCCGATGTCATTCCAGAACTATTGGCTTTTCCTGCCCGCCTGTTTCGCGCTGAACATGGCGTTCGGTCCGAACAACGTGCTGTCGCTGTCGAACGGCGCGCGCGACGGCATGCGCTATTCGATCCTTGCCGCGTTTGGAAGGCTGCTGGCGTTTGCGGCCATGATCGCCATTTCCGGCCTCGGACTGGGAGCGCTGCTGCTGGCGTCGGAAACGCTGTTCACGCTGCTGAAATTCGGCGGCGCGGCTTACCTGGTCTGGCTCGGCATCAAGCTGTTCCGCGCCGCGCCGGTCGCGCTGGCAGGCGCGGCCGATAAGATCCAGGCCAGCCTGGAAACGCCGGCGGACAAGCTGCGCCGGCTCGCCAGGCAAGAGTTCCTGGTAGCGGCGGGCAACCCGAAAGCGATCCTCATCTTCACCGCATTCTTCCCGCAGTTTGTCGACCGCTCAGCGTACGCCGCCAGCTTCGTCGTGCTCGGCGCGACCTTCCTGCTGCTTGAACTGATCGCGATCGCCATCTACGCCGCCATCGGCGCCAGGCTTGGAACCTTTACCGGCGCCGCCGGACGCTTCCGCTGGTTCAACCGCGCCAGCGGCACGCTGATGATCGGCTTCGGCTTGCTGCTGGCGTTCCTGCGGCGTCCTGCCAGCTGAGGTTGGCACCGGTCCTCCATGGCATCGCGGCGGCAAGAGTCATCTGGGGTCAGAGTCAACTTTCGCAGCGTTTCATCGCGAAACTTGACTCTGATCCCACATGACGGATTCGGAGAAAGACAGAGCGCACACGCGGTTTTGTTTTTTTTAACGATGAGGCAAGTACTCCGTGGCCCGCTAAATGGGGTCAGAGTGAAGTTTCTGCAAAAAGCGCGCAGAAAGTTCACTCTGACCCCAGTTAGCTGCGTCTGTCATTCTGTTCCATAGCACTACCCTTGAAGGAAGTACTACATGGATAAAACGAAGGCTGTCCCCGCAACGTTCGACATGACGGCGAATGCGCCGAGGATCATCCGGCAGCTGTTCGAGCATGCCGGCATCCAGCTCAACGGCGATCAGCCGTGGGACATGCAGATCCATGATCCGGTGTTCTTCCAGAAGATGTTCACCAAATGGGAGCTTGGCATTGGCGAGTCCTACATGGACGGCGACTGGGATTGCGACAGGCTCGACGAATTCTTCTTCCGAGTCACCAGCCACGACCTTGAGCAGACAGTGGTCGGCCCCGCGAAGATTGGTTTTTTCCTGGAAATCCTGCGCCAGAATTTTTTCAACCTGCAAACCAAGGGCCGCGCTTTCCAGGTCGGTGAGCAGCACTACGATATCGGCAACGACCTGTTCGAGAGCATGCTCGATCCGTACATGATGTATTCCTGCGCGTATTGGCCGCGCGCCGCCAACCTTGAAGAAGCGCAGCAGCACAAGCTGGAGCTGATCTGCCGCAAGCTGGAGCTCAAGCCCGGCGAACGCCTGCTGGATATCGGCTGCGGCTGGGGCGGACTGGCCCGCTATGCGGCCGAACGCTACCAGGCGCAAGTGACCGGCATCACGATTTCCAAGGAACAGCAAAAACTCGCGCAAGCGCGCTGCGCCGGCCTTCCGGTCACGATTGAATTGACCGACTACCGGCAGCTCAGCGGGCAATACGACAAGATCGTTTCCGTCGGCATGTTCGAGCATGTCGGCGCCAAGAATTATGCCGAGTACTTCGATGTCGCCGGCAAGCTGCTGGCGCCAGAGGGTTTATTCCTGCTGCACACCATCGGCAACTACGTCACCGAAAAGAAGCGCGACGTCTGGCTCGACAAGTACATTTTCCCGAACGGCCACCTGCCTTCGGCGAAGGAAATCACGCAGGTGCTGGAAGGACGTTTCCTGATCGAAGACTGGCATAACTTCGGCCGCGACTACGACCTGACCCTGATGGCCTGGTGGGACAATTTCGAGCGCGCATGGCCGCGCCTGTCGGAAAAATACGACCAGCGCTTTTACCGCATGTGGAAATACTTCATCCTCTCTTCGGCAGGTTTCTTCCGCTCTGGCCAGGGCCAGCTCTGGCAGCTGGTATTAAGCAAGCGCGGACGCAGCGCCCCCTATCGTTCGATACGATAGGGGGAAGAAGAGAGTAGGGCGGGCAAGGATTCTTGCCCGCGCGCTACCGCGCTGGATTCATGTGGGTGCAACTGCACGCCCTGCTCAGAATTTGTAATTCACGCCCGCCGATATGCCCTGCAGGCGTCCCCCCGCATAACAGTTCGGCGCACCTGCCGCAATCGTCTGGCCGTCGTGGCAGTCGGTCGTCACGCCGCGTCCGCCCGCTCCCAGGTCATAGTGGGCCAGGGCGTGGTTGGCGGTCACCGCATAGTTCGCATACCAGGTGGTCTGCTTGTCGATCTTGTGTTTATACGCCACGGTGTACATGTTGGCGGCATTGTCCGGGCTGATGGTGCCGATGCCGTCGGCCGCGCTGGTATTGTGCTGGCCTGGATCGCCAGGCGTGGCGTTGGCGTGGGCCCAGCCGACCGAGAGGCTGTCGTCCGGCGTCAGCTCCTGCGTCAGCGCCAGCCAGTAACCGTTGCGCGAGCGCTCGTTCTGCTCGTTCAGGTAGGCCGGGATATTCCTGCGCATCACCTCGTAGATGGCGCTCAGCGTGGTCTTCGTCGGGAAGGCGTACTGGGCGCCGATCTTGTAGGCATACTCGTTGCCGACATCGTTCGGATCCAGTCCTATCGGGCTGGCCAGCGCCTGCGGTGTGCCGGCCACGTCGCCGGTGCGGTTGACCCTGGAATGCAGCTCATAGGCGCCGGTCACGTACAGCGGTCCGTTTTCATAGGCGACGTTGGCGCTGTAGGCGGTGCCGTAGCTGCCGTCGACGCAAGCGATCGCGCCGCCGCCGCTGCCCGGGATATTGCCGCCGGTGCAGCTCGATTCGCCGCTGGCCTGGATCGAGTTTTCATAACCGCGGTTCTGGCCCGGCGAGATCAGCGCATTGAAACTCCAGCCATGCCACTTGGGTGATTCGTACCAGAGCGCATGGTCGAGGCGGGTGCCGAATTCGACCCGGTTGTCGCCGCCGGTATTGCCCATGATGACCGAGTAGTCGCCCCACATGCCGGAGAAAGGATTCATGCGCGCGGTGGAGGTCTTGTACGGCGCGTCGGTCTTGCCGATCTTGACCGCGCCCCACCTGGCGTCGGCCAGTCCGACATAGCTGTTGCGCGTGGTCAGTGCGCCTTTGACGGTAGTGTCCTGGGCGCTGGTGGAATTGGCGGAACCGGCGGTCGCAGTGATGTCGATCTGCGTTTCCAGCTGGTAGACCAGCGACAAGGTATCGCCGACCGGATGCTTGCCGCGTATGCCGACGTAGGACAGGTTGGTGGACAGGTCGGACTGCCAGCCGTTTTGCCCGACCGGCGACACCACCCGGTTGCCGCCGACGTCGTTATAGGAATTCTTCAAGCCCTTGGTGCTGCCGTCGACCGACACATCCAGGTTGCCGTAGAACTCGACATCCTTGATCGCCTCGAAGAACTTGCGCGTTCGTTCACCCAGCGCCGGCGATGCCGCAGGTGCTGCGGCGACTTCCGCCGCAGCAGTAACCGGAGCGTCTTGTTTGGTCGATACCTGCTGCAGTTTTGTGGTCAGCAGTTTTACCTGCTGTTCCAGCGCTTCGATGCGGGCATCGGTTGCCGGGTCGGCCTTGGCCACGGTGGACAGTGTCAGTGAGGGAAGGGAAAATGCAACGATAAATGCCGCTTGCAGCGGCTTCAGCCTGAACGTCATGTTGTCTCCATCGTTATAGGAAAATTTTTTGTACGACGGTTCAGAGTGCTGCCATCGGTGGCTGCGTTGCGTTGACTTAGCTCAAGTTTTTTAAAAATAATCGCAGCGCGGGGCGCGTGCTGAAAAGTCCCTGTGGTAATTTTGCAGCGCTTGCGCGCAAGCCTGGATCGGCGGTCGGTGATATCCTCCTGAATTCCGTCCAAGGCCGTTAAATCCTCTTTTTTTGATCATGAACTTCCATACCTGGTTTACCTTTTTCGCCGCCTGCTGGCTGATCGCCATTTCTCCCGGTTCCGGCGCGGTGTTGTCGATGTCGCACGGCTTGTCGTACGGCGTCAAGAAAACCTCGGCGACCATCGCAGGCCTGCAGCTGGGTTTGCTGCTGATCCTGTTTGTGGCCGGCGCCGGCGTCGGCTCGATCCTGCTGGCGTCGGAGACCATGTTCACGGTGGTCAAGACGGTCGGCGCGCTGTACCTGATCTACCTCGGCCTGAGCCAGTGGCGCGCCAAGGTCGACGCCGCCGCGCTGCAGCAGCCTGAGCCGGCCCTGCAATCGACGCCGCCGACCATGCGCAAGCGCATGCTGCTGGGCTTCATGACCAATGCCACCAATCCCAAGGGAATCATTTTCATGGTGGCGGTGCTGCCGCAATTCATCAGCGCCGGCAGCGCCTTGCTGCCGCAGTTGCTGCTGCTGGCCGTCACCATGTGCACGGTCGACCTGGTGGTGATGCACAGCTATGCCTTTGCCGCATCGACCATGCAGGGTTATTTCCGCGATGCGCGCGCGGTCAGGAAACAGAACCGTTTCTTCGGCGGCGTGCTGATGGGAGTGGGGACGGCCTTGTTTTTTGTCAAGCGCAGCGCCTAAGCGCGCCCAACTGCATCTGACGAGCTCGGACATGCGGATGTCCGGGCCGCGTTCTAAGTTTTTTCTTAAATATCAGCGGGGCGGCATCGCGCCCGATTCTCCCGCGCGCCACGTTGTGGGTAATTCCCAGCTGGCGTAAGAATTTTCTTGTTCCCTTCAGCAAGCCGGCCTCATGCCGGCTTTTTTGTTTCCTCTGTACATGTTTCTCGCAGGAATTTCAGAATTACCTTAATTAAAGATTAGGCATTTCCTTAATTAAGACTTTTCTTATATTCGATAACGAGTCGGTTCCGCATAGTTGCGAGTTGCTTATTCCAGGTATCACTTTCAACTAACTGTAAAGAACCATGAGTACACTGACTTCACCACCGCAATTCCGAAAGCACACTCTAGCGCTTGCCGTCAGCAGCCTGCTGTGTGCGCCATTTACATCCGTCCATGCGGCCAACTCGCCGCTGGTGGCTGGGCCTGGTGAGCATCTGATCGCCTCGGGAGATTATGACGCGAACGGTGGCCTTGCTGCCTTGCGGGCTTTCGGAGGTGGCAGCATTATTACTAGCGGTCCGGTGAATGCAGTTAGCACATTGACTGGCCTCCCGGGTGTGAGCGTCACTGACGCTGGCAGCCTGATCGACTTTCGGGGAGGCAGTATCACCAGTGCTGGTACTGGTGCGGCGGCCAGCAGTATGGCAACGTTGAGAGTGGATAGCACAGCCATTAATGTGGTGGCCAGTGCCAGTAATACCCGTGGCGACATAAGAGGTGTGTATGCTCAAGACGCTTCGCAAGTCATTTTGACCAACAGTGACATCACGGTATCAAACAGCGATTTCAGCAATGGTGCCGGTTCGGTCGTTGGATTATCTGTAAACAGCGGCAGCACGTTGACTGCCGACGCAGTTAACGTGCTGGCCACTGGTACTTTCGGGAACGGCATGTTGGTGTCACGTACCGGCAGTCAGCTCGACTTTGATAACGGTACAGTGATTGCTTCCCAGGGAGGTGCTCGCGCTACCAATTCCGCCATCCTCAATATCCGCAACACATCCTTGACTACTACAGGTTCTGGCGTCTTTGGCAGTACTGGTGTGTCTGCAGAGAGCCGTGCGCAGGTATTTGTGGCGGATAGCACACTTGATGTGTCAAACAATCCTGGAGGTCTGACTGCCGGTATTCTTGCATCCGGCGGTGCTGAGGTTACTGTGACTAACAGTCGTATCGTTGTGTTTGGCAGTGGTGGTGGTCTCAATAGGAGTGATCCCTTCGACGGTGTTGCTACTTTCAACAGTGGTACCCGCGTCAATCTGACCGATACCAGCATCCACGTAACAGCAAGCTTGAACAACGCCGGCGGCTTCACGAATGCCTATGGCCTCAATGCCGGTTCGGGTTCCATCATCGCGATGAGTGGCGGCGTCCTCTCCGTAGATACCGGGTCGGCGAGTGATACCGCACTCGGTATCGGCGCTTTGGCGACGGGCAGCGGCAGCCTGATCGGCCTTACCGACGTTGCGCTCGACAGCGCAGGAGAAGGCGCACAGGGCCTGGTCGTCAACCAGGGCGCCGCCGCGCTGGTTCGGGGCGGGTACATCAACAGCACCGGCGCCGCCGTCACCGTGGGTAATGGCGGCGGCAGCGCAACGTTGCTGGATACCCAGGTAAACACCACGGGTGATAACGCGATCGGCTTGCACGTACTCGACACAACCGGCGCAAGCGCCGTGCTGGCGGCGGATGGCACGCGCATCAGCACTGCCGGCGCGGCCAGTGCCGGTGCCCGTGCAGATGGTCCGGCCGCTGAGCTGCTGGCCTCCAACAGTGCGATCACTACCGCCGGCGACGGCAGCATCGGCGCGCAGATTGTCGGCGGCGGGCAGGGGAAATTCCTCAATACGCAGGTAACCACGCAGGGCGCGAATAGCCACGGCCTGCAAGTAGGCGCCGCCGGCGATGCCGCGACCACTACCCTGGCGTTCCAGGGCGGCAGCGTGCTGGCCAGCGGTGCGGCGGCGGCGGGCGCCTTGATCGCTGCCGGCGGTGACGCCACCTTTATCGATACCTCGATCCAGGCAACCGGCGCAGGCGGTTCGGCGCTGCAGCTGCAAAACGGGGCGCTGGCTGCAACGGCTCGCGTCAGCAACAGTGTGTTGAACAGCGCTAACGGCGCGGCGATCGAAGTGATTGCCGACCCTGCCATCAGCGTGGCTGGTGGGCCGGTGCAGATCAGCCTGCTCAACGGAACGCAGGCCAGCAGCGGCACTGGCATTCTGCTCGATGCCGGCGCCGGCACCCAATCGATGCTCAATCTCAACGGTCAGGTACATGCTGTTGGCGATATCGTCGCCAACGGCAACGCCATCGTCGATGTATCGCTGGAGAACCGGTCGTTATGGAACGGTGCGACCAGTACCGTGCGCAATGTGTCGCTGGACGCCGGCAGCCAGTGGCAGATGGCAGGCAGTTCGACGGTGCAGAACCTGAACCATGCCGGCCTGGTATCGTTTGCCGCCCCGGTGGCGGGCAACTACCATACGCTGACTGTGCAAGGCGACATCACTGGCCAGAACGGCGTAGTGGCTTTGAACGCCGTGCTCAACGAAG